>DASWMR010000169.1:0-3639 GCA_036399635.1 Actinoplanes sp.
CGCCCACGTCGGTGATCGGCAGGCGCACCAGGAGCTGCCGGTTGTCCTGGCCCTCCACCCGGGCCAGCCGCCGCAGTGCCTTGGCGCCGTCGTGCCGATCCTTGATCTGCTTGCGCCGCAGGCTGTGCGAGCCGATCGCCCAGAGGAAGTGCCCGGTGCGGGCCAGCCCCTCGACGTCCGCCTCCTCGTCCGCGTCGTCACCGGGCAGGTTCACGAAGTCGGCCAGCCGGTAGGTGCGCTCGCCGCCGTACTCGGTCGGCTTGCCCGCATCGTCGGCCACCAGGCGTTCCACCGTCGCGGTCTCGTCGCCCGCGACCCAGAGCACCGGACCGTCGAGGCGTACCGCGGAGAGGTTGGTGTGCGTCGCCGCGGCGCGCGAGTCGTCCCCGAAGCGCAACCGGACCGTGTGTTCGACAGTCATGGGCATATCGTTCCACGACGCCCGCCGCGGTGGTTTCAGCTTGCGGGTCGCGGCGCGGCCACCGGGCTGCGGTGGCCGTCGGAGTCCACCGCGCGTACGCCGAAGAAGACGTTGTCCTTGGAGAGGTCGACCGTCGCCGTGGCGACCTTGCCCACCGGCAGCGTATGGGTCCAGTCCGGGGCGGTGGTCTCCCGCCAGACCACCTCGTAGCCGGCCAGGTCGGGTTCGGTGCCGACGGTCCAGCGCAGGGTCGTCGCGTTGGTGAGCTGGGTGGTGTCGATGACCACCCCGCGCGGCGTGCCCGGGGCCTGGGCCAGCGACCACAGCGCCGCGGCGTTCACCCGAGCCACCCGGGCGATGTACGCGAAGTCGCAGAACTCGATCAGGTCGCCGTACTGGACGCCGTCCTCCACCCGGACGTCCTGGTGCTCGTGCGCGAAGTTCTCCCGCGGCTCGGTGAAGCGGGCCGCCGGGTAGCCGCGCCGCAGGAACGAGATGTGGTCGCTGCCGCGCAGGTACCGGTCGCGGCGCCAGACCACCCGCACCCGCATGCCGGTGTGCGGGTTGGCCGCCACCTCGGCGACGAAACGGCCGAGCTGGCGGGACGGGCCGTCGTTCTCGCCGCCGACGCTGCGGCGCACGTTCGCCTCGGCCGTGGTCTCGGCGGTGGGCACACCCTCGACGAACAGCCGTACGGTGTGCGGATCGTTCGCGGTGCCGTCGTGCGCGTCGCCGGTGCCGACGATGTCGTCGCTGAACATGGCCTGCACGTCCGCGCCGGCGTCCGTGAAGGACTGCGCGAGGTAATCGGAGCCGTACAGTCCCTGCTCCTCGGCGGCGACCGCGGCGAACACGATGGTCGCCTCCGACCGGCGGGTCGCCATCACCCGGGCCAACTCCATGATCACCGCGACTCCGGAGGCGTCGTCGTCCGCGCCCGGTGCGTCGCTGGTGGCGTCCATGACGTCGGTGACCCGCGAGTCGTAGTGGCCGGTCACCACGTAGACCCGCTCCGGCGTGACGCTCCCGGTCAGGGTGGCGACGACATTCGTGATCGTGGTGGGCGCCGGGATCCGCGGTGAGACCGGCTGGACGAACGACTGCTTGACGACCGTCATCCGGCCGTCGGACCCCGACGCGTACGCCTGCAGCTCCTCGAAAATCCAGTCGCGGGCAGCCCCGATGCCCCGCGTCGGATCGTCCTGATTGGACAGCGTGTGCCGGGTGCCGAACGAGACCAGCCGCCGCACGATCGCCTCGATGCGCTCCGGGTCGATCTCCCGCAGGATCGCCCGAAGCTCGCGGTCAGGCGCCCGGCGGGCTGGCTGGCTCTCGGCTGCCTGCGCGGCGCCGACCGGACCGGTCACGCCGGCGACGGTTGCCGCGGCCGAGACCGTCAGCAGGGTGCGTCTCGTCGACTTTGCCATGCCGACCACTGTGGTCCACCTGCGGCCCGCGTGTCCATGCCCGGGCTCGGCGGCATGTCACGTCTTGCGAGGGTGACTCGTCCTGTCGGCAACCACGAGAGGGAGATCATGTTCGCCGCTTATGTCACGGTCACCATTGTCGCCGCCGTCTTCACCGGCATCGCTGCTGTCACCTACCTGATGGGGCATGACTACCCCAAGACTCAGGCCGACATGAAGCGCATACCGCGGTCGTGGTTGCCGGTCCTGGGTTTGTTGCTGGCTGCCGGTTCCGCCGGGCTGCTCGCCGGGTTCGCCGTACCCATCCTCGGAACCGTCGCCGCCGGCGGGCTTGTCCTGTACTTCGTCGGTGCACTCGTCGCGCACCTGCGAGTCGGCTCTCGCAAGCTCGTCGGCTGGGCCGTCTTCTTCCTCACCGCAGTGGCCGCTCTGACGGTGAACGTGGCCCATCACTGACCCTTGCTCTGCTCACCAATACGCACCAGTCACTCACAGCTATCAGCACGACCCGGCAGCGAAAAGCTGCCGCGCGCATTCTCCCAGCTCAATGGGGTGGTGCGTATTGGTGAGCAGAGCAAAGGGCCGCCAACCCGTTTCCCCGCCGGGTGGCGCACCGCACGTAGCGTAAGGACGAGCGCTTCGCTTGCGGGCCGACGCGCGGACCAGCCGGGGGTCAGGTGGTCGGGTGCCAGCCCAGGGCGGGGCCCAGCTTGGTGGCGATGTCGGTGAGGATCTGCACGTAGTCGGGGTGGTCGAAGCTGAACGGCAGGGCGAACGCGACCTCGTCGATCTCGCGGAAGGCGGCATGGGCGTGCAGCTGCTCGGCGATCTGGTCGGATGTACCGACGTAGTCGCGGGAGAACAGCATCCGGGCCGGTCCCTGCGGCGCTGCTGTGCGAGGGGTGCGCTTGTCGGCGTACGCCTCGTATTTGGCCCTTTGTTCGGAAGTTGCCGAGTCGGTGGGGATGACCACCAGGCCCTGGGAGACGCGGGCCGCATCGCCGTCCGGGTGTGCGGCGCGGAACGCCCGGATGTGGGACAGCTGGATCTCGGCGAAATCTGTGCTCTCCTCGGCCTTGACCACGCTGCTGGTCAGGAAGTTCATCTGGTGCTCGCCGGCCCACTGAGCTGACCGCAGGCTGGCACCGCCGTACCACATGCGGCGGATCAGGCCGGGCGAGTGCGGCTCGACCCGAGATGAGAAGACCTCGAAGCCCTCCGTTCCGTCGAATTCGGTCGCGGGCTCACCGCGTACGAAGTCAAGCAGTCGCTCCACCCGGCGATAGCTGAAGTCCTCGTCCGGTGCATCGGGGTAGAGGGCGGGCCGGACCCGGTCGAAATGCATCGGCGGGCCGACGCTGACGCCCGGGTTGAGCCGCCCGCCGGAGAGAATGTCGACGGTCGCCAGGTCCTCGGCGAGGCGCAGCGGGTTCTCCCAGCCGAGCGGCATGACCGCGGTGCCGAACTCGATCCGGGTGGTGCGCTGGGAGGCGGCGGCGAGCACGGCGACCGGTGAGGAAATGCCGTACTGCAGGTGCCGGTGCCGCACCCAGGCGCTGTCGAAGCCGAGGTCCTCGCCGAGGTTGATGATCTCGAGGGTGGACTCGTGCCCGGGCCGGGGATCGGCGCCGTCGAACAGTCCGATGGTCAGGAAGCCGAGCTTCCGGAGATCCGCCATGTGATCAAGCCTGCCACGGAGCGAGCCGGTACGGTCGGCGCGTGACGATCTCCGGCAGGCGGGCACACCATCGACTGACCCGCCTCAGGCGCCGCGCAGGGTGGCGCCGAAGC
>DASWMR010000170.1:0-4827 GCA_036399635.1 Actinoplanes sp.
TCGTCTGCTGGCACCGCGTTCCCGTCGTCTTCGTCTGCTGGCACCGCGTTCCCGTCGTCTCGTCTGCTGGCACCGCGTTCCCGTCGTCTTCGTCTGCTGGCACCGGGAAAGTGCACCACATGGCGGCGCACACGAATGGCAGGCACTACTTTGCGGCCGCAGGTCCTAGGATCGCGTGGTGACAACGGCGGCGACAGCTGAGACAGCGATCAGTTCCGAACCACCCGCGGCGGCACCGCCCGCGGGCACGTCCGGCGTTCCCGAGATCGTCCGGCGGCGGCTGACCAGCCTGGACAACTGGCTGAACCCGCACTCCTGGCTGGTCACCGCAGCGATCGTGGTGATCGCCGCGATCCTGCGACTGCAGGGCCTGAGCAAGCCGAAGGGTTACATCTTCGACGAGGTCTACTACCCGACCGACGCCTGGGACATGCTCAAGCACGGTGTCGAGTGGGACGAGAAGACCAACGGCCCGGCGTACGTCGTACATCCCCCGCTCGGCAAATGGCTGATCGCGGCCGGCGAGAAGATGTTCGGCAACACCGAGCTCGGCTGGCGCTTCCCGGCCGCGATCGCCGGCACCGTGATGATCCTCATTCTGATCCGGGTCGCCTACCGGCTGTTCCACTCGGTGCTGCTGGCCGGCATGGCCGGGCTGCTGATGGCCCTCGACGGCTTCCAGCTGGTGCTGTCCCGCACCTCGCTGCTCGACATCTTCCTCGGCACATTCGTGCTGGCCACCTTCGCCGCGCTGGTGCTCGACCGCGATCACTACCGGCGCCGCTGGCTGCGCGCCCTTGAGGGCGGCTACGACCCGGCGCGTACGCCCAAGGTTCCGCGCATCGTGCCTTGGTGGCTGCTCGTCGCCGGGGCGCTCTTCGGGATGTCCTGCGGAGTCAAATGGAGCGCGCTGTTCTTCGCGCCGTTCTTCGCCATGCTGGTGATCGTCTGGCGGGTTCAGGCGCGCCGCTCCGCCGGCGTACGCGGCCCGTTCCTCGCCGGCATCCTCGGCGACCTGGGCTGGCTGGTCCTCAGCTTCGTGCTCACCATCGGTTTCTACCTGGCCGCGTGGACCGGCTGGTTCGTCACCGACACCGGCTACTTCCGCCACTACCGCGAGGCGAACGGCCTGAGCGAGCCACCGATCCTGGGTGCGCTGCTCAACCTGGTGCACTATCACCAGCAGGCATACGACTTCCACAGCGGCCTGACCGAGCGGCACATCTACCAGTCCTGGCCGTGGCAGTGGCTGCTGCTCGGCCGCCCGGTGGCATTCTTCTGGAACAACACCGGCAACTGCGGCGCGCCCAGCTGCGCCCGCGAAATCCTGCTGCTCGGCACGCCGGTGCTGTGGTGGTCATTCCTGCCCGCCCTGGCCGCCCTGGTCTGGTTCGGCATCGCCCGGCGAGACTGGCGCGCGTTCGCGATCGGCACCGGCGTCGTGGCCGGCCTGCTGCCGTGGTTCTACTACGCGATCAAAGACGGCCGCACGATGTTCGCGTTCTACGCGCTGCCCGCACTGCCATTCCTGATCCTGGCAGTCGTCTACGTCCTGGGTGCCATCATGACCCCACCAGACGGCCTGGCAACCGGCGACAAACGCACCGACCGCCAGCTGATCGGCATGGTAGTGGTCGCGGCATACGTAGTCCTGGTCGCCGTCTGCTTCGCCTACTACTACCCCATCTTCGTAGCAAAGCTGATCCCGTACCAGGACTGGTCCGCCCGCATGTGGCTGGGCGGCCGCTGGATCTAACCCAGCAACGCGCAGCCCGCAAAGACAGCCGCCGCGAACGGCTTGCTGCGAGCGCTGCGGGGCTGCGAGCGCTGCGGGCTGCGAGCGCTGCGGGGCTGCGAGCGCTGCGGCAGGCCAACGCGCGCCGCAGCCACCCCGGGTCGGGTGGCGTGCCGCGATGCTCAGCAGGCTGACGCGCGCCGCAGCCGCGCGGTTCGGGTGACGTGCCGCGGTCCTCGCGGGCCGGCCTGATCCACTGACCCCGCGGCAGGCCTGATCCACTGACCCTGCGGCAGGCCTGGTCGCTGGCCCGCGGCGGCCTCGTGAGCCGGACGGCGTCGCGGCCTTTCGGTAGATCAAGGTGGCGCGCCAATCGGTGCTACGTCCCCATCCGAATCATTGGCCCGTGAGTATTGATGAGGAAACTCTCGTCAGGCCGGCGCCCCAATTTGGGCTGCGGTCAGGCCGGCGTCCCCGCGACATCCACACCACTTGCGGGAAGTAGGGCCTCCCCGAGCGACTGAGAGCCCTGCTTCCCGTAAGTGGAGTGGATCAAGCGCTGGGCAGGCCCTACATTCTGGTAATCGCATGGACGGACGGGCCAACTGGCGACAAGACTTGTCCTGATGGCATGAAGGAGCCGGGCCTCGCTCCTGGTGACTCTCGGAGCGACGGGATCACGGTCATCCACGCTGCATTCCACCACCGGCGAGTGCCACTGGCGCTACGACCGAGGCGTGCCATCGGCGACCGCCGCGGGGCCGACTGGGCGAGGGTGGGCAACGCCGGCCGGCGCGCGTCGGTGGTCCGATCACCGCGCAGCCGCCGGGCCTGGCAAGGCGTTGCCGGGCGCGAATAGAGCGCGCCCCGATCGCCTGCCACGGGGGAAGCGGGCGATAGGGGCGCGCAAGATGAAGCTTATCGACCTCCGATGACCGGCACAACGGCTGGCCAACCGAACTTTCAAATTTCGATCATCTGGTAGGTCGATCCCGGCATAACGGTATATTCCTTGCCAATGGCGCATCACGCCCATGAATGGCATTCGCTTTAATTGGAGGGGCGTTAGTCGGGAACACGACAGGAAACTATTCCGACCTTTGGCGTAACCTCCTCTCGAATACCACTCACTTGCAGCTCAGCGCGATCTCTCTCGGAGTGCTTCAGATGGGGAACCATCCGGTCAAACGTGGGGGGTCATCATTTCGGTTGGTTGTCGGCCGCGATCATCCGTCATCCCTGCGAGTGAGTGATACCGCCGAATGCGGTGGATGTTTTTAAGCTCGCCGCGTGACTTCGCAGCAGCCCGAAAACCCGCATATCGCCGAGGCCGATGCCCCCGACACCGAGGTGATCTCGAAGTCGGCGCCCGCGCCGGTGTTCGTGGACAGCACCGGCCGCCGCAGCCGGCGACTGCGGCGGCTCGCGTACCTGTTCGGCGCCCTGGTAATGCTCTATGGGGGCCTGATCAGCGTCAGCCTGGCCGGCGGACCCGTCCACTCCAGCGCCGTACTGCCCTTGCCCGGCCTGGATCCCGAAACGGCGCCCGAGCCACCGGCAGTCCCCAGCCCCACCCCCGCGCCGAAGGTGAGTGCGACGCGCACGGCGACGGCGGCCGGATTCGTCACCGAGGCGCTGCCCAGGCATGTCGCGGCGCCACGAACTACAGCGCCGCGGCTGGAATCGACCGGGATCGCGTCAAAGCCGATCCGGCCGACGACGTCCGCCACACCGAAGCCGGTGACCACCACCAAGCCGACGGAGTCGACCACGACGCCGCCGACCACCCCGCCCACCAGCGTGCCGACGACAACCCCGTCGACCACCGGGGTGCCGGTGCCACCCGCAAAGCCGGCTCCGCCCGCTACCGGCACCGGCGGCACCGGCGGCGGGACGCCGATAGATGACGGCGCTACCAGCAGCGCCACAGCCGGCGCGGGCGGCGGAGCCGAGGTGGGCGGCGACGAGGACGCCGAGGACGGCTCCAGCAGCGACGGGGCGAGCAACCCAGGCGAGGCGACGAGCAGCGCCAGCCCGGCGATCACCGCCAGCTCAGTGAGCAATGCCAGCCCGGCGCCCACTGCCACCTCGGTGAGTGCGGCGAGCCCGGCGAGCGATGCCAGCCCGTCTGTCGCCGGCCCGTCGAGCAGCGATGGCGAACCGGATAGCACCGTGGTAAGCATCAGCGACGAAGTGAGCGGCACGGCACCGGCAAGCACCGCCAGCAGCGAGCCGACCAGCACCACGACGCCAACCAGCAACCTCGTCTCAAGCACCGCCACGCCAACCGACATCGCCGCAGCGAGCAACAACAGCGTCGGGCGCAGCGAGCCGTCAAGCAGCAGCATCCCAAGCATCACCACGGCGCCAAGCGCCACCACGCCAAGCGCCACCGCACCAAGCATCGCCACGACGCCAAGCATCATCACCATTCCGAGCACGAGCACGAGCACCACTGCCAGCACCAGCACCAGCACCAGCACCAGCACCAAACCCAGCGCCCCCACAACCCCGAGCGCCACCACCGCCTCGAGCACCGGCGAACCCGCCAAGAGCGCGCCCACCAGCAACCCCGCAACCGGCGACAGCACGCCAAGCCCCACTGCCACCCCCACCCCCACCGCCAACAGCAGCACCGGAAGCGGCAACGGCAGCGGCAACGAACCAGGCATCAGTGAAATCATCTCCCCGGTACGCCGCCTCGACCCCGTCGACGAACCCGCCGCCACCTCCAGCAGCAGCACGGCAGCGGAGGCAGCGGCGTGACCTCCAGCCCGGCCAACCCCACTCCCGCGACCCCGGGCAAGCCGCCGGGCCGCCAGGGCAAGGACCGCCCGGGCGGACAGAACGGCGGCCGAAACGGCGACAACCGAACCAACGGCAAGAGCCCCACCAGCCGTACGCCCGGACGTGGCCGCCGACCGCGCGGCCCGTTGCGGCGCCGCCTCCTGCCCCGCCCCCGCGTCCTCCTGGGCCTGCTCCTGCTGGGCGTCTTCATCGGTGTGTTGGTCGTGCAGGCGTACGTCAATGCCGAATTCACCGGTGACCATGCCGAGTCCGAAGTGGGTGACCAGGCTGGCGTGCCCGACGCG
>DASWMR010000171.1:0-5839 GCA_036399635.1 Actinoplanes sp.
ACGGCGCGGGCGAGAATCACGACTTCTCCATCGGGTTCAGCAGGGCGCGCAGTGCCGCGGTGTAGTCCTCGAAGGCAAGCCGGCCGCGGCGGGTCAGCCGGACGAGGGTGGCCGGGGTGCGGCCCTGATGGGTCTTGATGACCTCGACGTAACCCGCGTCCTCAAGCTTGCGCAGATGCACCGAGAGGTTGCCGGCGGTCATTCGCAGCGACTCCTGCAGCCGGGGAAAGGTGATCCGGTCGTCCTCGCGGAGCACCGAGAGGGCGGAGACCACCCGCAGTCGGGCCTGGGCGTGGATGACCGGATCGAGTTCGGTGAGCTGGGGATCGGGATCGGTGTCCTTGGTCATCGCAGCCGCAGCCAGCCGATGAGGCCGGCGACGAGCATCCCGCCGCCGCCGGCGAGGGCGACGATCAGCGAATGCCAGCCGGGCCCGGCGAACACCCCCAGCACATTGATCAAGCTGGTCCAGGCGCCGAGGAAGAACAGACTGCAGTCGTTCCACAGAGCGCCGCCCGCCATGTGCAGCGCGCCGGTGAGTGCGACCAGGCCGCCGGCCCAGAGCAGACCCTGCATGTCCGCCGGCATCAGGTCGCTGAACTGGCTGAACAGCAAGGTGAGGCTGGTGAAGGCGACCGACCAGGTCACCCCGTAGAGCGTGCCCTGGCGTGAGGTCGGCCCACTGACCTGCCGCCCGGTGCGGGCGCCGACGATGCCGGTGGTGATGCCGGCGCCGACCATCAGCAGCACCAGCAGGGAGAGCGGGAGCCAGTCGGGCATGTCGACGAAGACCCGGCCGTCGGGACCGTAGCGCAGGAAGAACACCAGCAGGCCGAGCAGCCAGGCGAAGCCCCACGGCCAGTGCATCAGCCGCGGATCGGGGGTGAGATCACGCTCGAGGTTGGCCCGCTCGCGCTCGATGAGAGCGAGCGACTCGGCCGGGTCGCCGAGAGGGAATTCATCATCCGTAGGAGCCATGCAAAGAACTTTACCGCACAAAGTCAAAGAAGTTTGTGCCACAAAGTTGCCGACGCTTGTCGCCTAGGCTTGTGGCATGGGAGAACCAGTGCTGCGGGCCGCACAGGCACACGAGATCAACGCCGTGCTGAAGTTCTGGCAGGAGGCGGCGGAGAACGACCATCGCCCCGCCGACACCTTCTCCGCGGTCGCGACGCTGCACCTACGCGACCCGGACGCGCTGATTCTCGCGATCGACGGCGACGAGATCGTCGGCACGGTCATCGCCGGCTGGGACGGCTGGCGCAGCCACCTTTACCGGCTCGCGGTCGCCCCGGCCCGGCGCCGGGAGGGCATCGGCCGGGTGCTGGTCACCGCGGCGGAAGAGCGCTTCCGGATCCTCGGCGCCGGCCGCGTGGACGCGATGGTCCTCGACGACAACGAGCCGGCGCACGCCGTCTGGGCCGCGAGTGGCTACCGGCAGCAGCCGGAGTGGTCCCGCTGGATCAAGCCGCTCTAGGTGCCCTTCTGATCCGCCGGTAAGTCTCTAGCTGAGCGGGCCGGGAAGGGGCTTGGCGTGCACCACCGACAGGCGTGACACCGCCCGGGTCAGCACGACGTAGAGCCTGTTCAGTCCGCGCGGCTCCGCGGCGACGATGTCGGCTGGTTCGTGAACGATCACGTGGTCGTACTCCAGGCCCTTGACCAGCGTTGCCGGCACCACCATCACGCGCGCCTCGGCATCGATGTCATCCGGGGTCGCGTGGTCGATGCCGGCGGCCGTGAGGTGCTCGCGCAGCCGGTCCACCGCGGTGTCCGCGGCGATTACCGCGACCGATCCCTCGTGCCCGAGCGCCGCGGTGACCTCGACCAGCGTCTGGGCGTCCAGCTCAGCCGGTTCCGATACCTCGGTGATGGTCAGGCTGCCGTCGCGGCGCAGCGAAACCGCCTCGGGCAGGTCGACTGCCAAGGCCGGCAGCAGGCGGTTGGCCAGGGCGACAACCGCGGCGGGTACGCGGAAGCCGACAGTCAACGGAACCACGGCAGCGCCCGGCTTGCCGAGGTGCCCGAGCGTCACCCGCCAATCGGAGGCGGCCCACGGGGAGGTGCCCTGGGCCAGGTCGCCGAGCAGGGTGATCGAGCCGTGCTCGCTGCGCCGGGCGATGGCCCTTGCCTGCATCGGCGACAGGTCCTGCGCCTCGTCCACCACCACGTGGCCGAAGCTGGCCTCCCGCTCCAGCAGCCCCGCCGCCTCGTCGATCAGCACCAGGTCGGCCGCGCTGAACTTGGCCGACTTGGCCGACTTCGGCGGCTTCACCCAGCGGATCGCCTCCTGCTCCGCGGCGGTCAGGTGGTCGCCCGCCGCGGACGGGTCGGTCAGCAGCCCGACCACCAGGGACTCGGGGGTGACGGCCGGCCAGGCCGCCTCCAGGAACCCGGTCACCGGGCCGATCCGGCTCATCTTGCGGAGCCAGCCGTCGCCCGGCGAATTGCCGGTGCGGTATTCCGACTGCCGCTGGAGCAGGCCGACCACCCGGGCGCGGACCCGTTCCCGGCCCACCGCGTACGGCAGGCCCGCACGCCGCACCTCGTCGACGATCCGGCGCAGCGGCTCGGCGTCGATCCGCCACCGGTACGAGCCGTCCGACACCATGATCGTCTCGGTCGGCTTGGAAAGCCGCTGCCACAGCGCCGCGCGCAGCACCTCGGCCATCCGCACGTCGTGCTTGACCATCGTCGCCGCCTCCGAATCGGTGGCACGCACCGGCACCCGGGCGATCAACTCGTCCACCGTGGCCTGCTGCACCTCCACCTCACCGAGGGCCGGCAAGACCGCCGAAATGTACGAGAGGAAGGCCGTGTTCGGTCCGACGATCAGCACGCCCGAGCGTCGCAACCGTTCCCGGTGCAGGTAGAGCAGATAGGCGGCCCGGTGCAGACCGACCGCGGTCTTCCCGGTGCCCGGAGCGCCCTGCACGCAGATGCTCGTGTCGAGGTCGGCCCGCACCAGCTCGTCCTGCTCCGGCTGGATAGTGGCGACGATGTCGCGCATCGGCCCGACCCGGGGCCGCTCGATCTCGGCGGCCAGGATGCGACTCGTGGCGCCCAGCTCCTCGCCGCGGTCCAGGTGCTCATCCTCGAAGCTGGTCAGCTCGCCGTGCACGAAGCCGAACCGCCGCCGCACCGCGACGCCCTTCGGATCCTTGACGCTCGCCTGATAGAACGAGCGGGACAGCGGCGCGCGCCAGTCGAGCACAAGCGGCTCGCCACGCTCGTCGGTGACGTGCCGCCGCCCAATGTGGAACTTCCCGCCCGCGCTCGTCTCCGCCCTGACCTGCCCGCCCGCGTTCGTCTGCGGCCCGGCCTGCCCGGCCGCACTCGTCTTGGGCCCGGCCTGCCCGCCCGCGCTTTGCGAGTCGGCCTGCTCGACCTGCCCGGCCGCGCTTTCCGAGTCGGCCTGCTCGACCTGCCCGGCCATGTCGAGTCGCCCGAAGAACAGAGCGATGCTCGGATCATCGGCCAGCTCGGCGACCCGCCGGGACAGATGCGCGCCGAGCATCTCCGCGGTGTAGGCGTCCCCGGCGACCCGGTCACCGGTGGCGAACAGCGCCTCGGCATGCTCCCGCATGCGCGTCAGAGCAGCCCGGGAGGTGGTCAGGTGGTTCTTCTCTGCTTCCAGCTGGGCATCAAGATCGGTTGCGGGCACGCTGGTGTCCTTATCGCGGTCGCTCATTGCTCGCTCGCGTATCCGGCAACGGGTGGCCGTCGTCCGGCGCGGGACGTCCGCTGCGGTGCCTACACACCGCGGCCGTCAGGCGGACCAGCCACGCTACGCGTCCGCGGCGCTCCCTTCCACCGATATCCAATCGAACGCGGCCGACGATAAAGCTGCCCTCTGTAGCCTTGTCCGCCCTCCGACAGGTTGCCTGAGACCGGCTACCGACGGTTCGGTCCGGTGTGGGTTCGGGTGCTGCGTTGGTCGGCTGAACAATGGGGGCATGACCCAGGGGCCAACCAGCAGTGGCGGGATGCGGATCAAGGATCCGCAGGTGATGCGGGCGCTTGCGCACCCCGCCCGGATCGAGATCGTCGAGCACCTGAACAACACCGGGGCTGCGGTGACCGCAACCCAGTGTGCCGGGATGGTTGGTCTCTCGCCGAGTGCGACCAGTTACCACCTTCGTGAGCTGGCCAAGTATGGGCTCGTTGAGCATGCGCCCAGTCGGGGTGACGGGCGTGAGCGGCTCTGGCGCAGTGTCTCCGAAGGGCTGCGCATCGAGGGTGACCCGCAGCAGCCGGGTGCCCAGGAGGCCGAGCAGGCGCTCGTGGACATCTATCTGACCAGGGACTTCAACCGTGCCCGGGAGTGGGCCAGCCGGTCGGGTGAGCAGCCTTTGGAGTGGCGGGAGGCCAGCATGATGCTGAGCCGGCAGATGCTGCTCACCGCCGAGGAGCTGCGCGAGGTGAACGAGCAAATCTCGGCCGTTCTCGATGTCTATCGGCTGCGCGGGCGGCAGGGCACCGCTCCAGACGGGGCTCGGCGGGTCCTCGTCCACTACGCAGCCTTCCCCGACGGCGACGGCGACGGCGACGGCGGCGGCGGCGATCACGGCGGCGATTACGGCGACCGCGGCGACCGCGGCGACGGCGGCGACGGCGGCGACCGCAGCGCCCGCAGCGACCGCAGCGACCGCAGCGACCGCAGCGACCGCAGCGACCGCAGCGACGGCGGCGACGGCGGCGACGGCAGCGACAAAGACGACTAAGCCGACAATAGCGACGGTCGCGACAACAACGTGCCAGCAATAGGCGCTGCATAGCTCTTGCGCACGGCAGGCCTGAAGGAATAACTTCGAAGTATGTCCTTCACATCTGTGGTTCCACGATGGCCGGATGTCTGGGTGGTGGCGATCGCCCGGGCCGTGACGGTCTGCGGTGATTTTCTCGCGGCCACCACCCTCGCGCTCGTCCTGCAGCAGACCGGCCACGGTGGCCTGGCGGTCTCCGGCCTGCTGCTCGCGGCGAGCCTGCCGCTGGCGCTGCTCGCCCCGGTCGCCGGCCGCATCGCCGATCGGGCGGACAGCCGTACGGTCCTGGTGATCGCCGGCTTCGCCCAGGCCGCGGTCTGCGTGGTGTTGGCCTTCACCAGCAGCGCGGTAGCGGTCATCGCGCTGGTCGGGCTGCTCTCCTGCGGCCTGGCGATCACTCAGCCGACGCTGACCGCGCTCGTTCCCGGCATGGTCGGCAAGGACGACCTGGCCAAGGCGAGCAGCATCACCCAGACCGCGGGGCTGCTCGGCATGCTGATCGCGCCGGCGCTGGCCGGCATCCTTGTCGGACAGACCGGCTCCCGGCTGCCGCTGCTGCTCGACGCGGGGAGCTACCTGGCGCTGGTGGTCGCCGGCGTGCTGCTTCGCGCCCGCCGGCGCGGAGCCCCGACAGCCACGGCGAACCCCGGCACCGTGGCGAAGCAGCCAGCGCCCTGGCGGCTGCGCGACGACCGCACGCTGCTGGTCATGGTCGGTGCGCTCGCGGCGGTGATCGCCGGGGTGGGCGCGATCAACGTGGTGGAGGTCTTCTTCATCCGGGACACGCTTGCCGCATCCACCACGACGTACGGCTTCGTCACCGGCTCCTGGACGGTCGGGATGCTGGCCGGCAGCGCAGTGTTCGGCCGGCTGCGGCCCGGTCAGATCACTGTGCCCGGCATGCTGGCTCTCGCCGCGGGGACCTGCCTCGCCGTGCTGGCTTCCGCGGCCGTACCCGGCCCGTGGTGGATCGTCCCGCTCTGGATCGCCGGCGGTGCCTGCAACGGCGGCATCAACGTCTTCACCACCGTGATCATCGCTGGCCGGGTGCCGTCCGGGGCGCACGGCCGGGC
>DASWMR010000172.1:0-2825 GCA_036399635.1 Actinoplanes sp.
GGCCATTGCGGTGGGATACCACCCCGACCGTACGACCGGAGGAGGTGACCAAGTCATGCCGGACACCTATTCCCGGAAGCGGAGTCTGTTCCACCCGAACGCGCACACCGACCACGTTAGCCCAGCTTCAGGCGCCGTCGATCACCTGTGGCCCAGGACGTGGCCGGATCTTGTCCCGGCCGGCGGCGATCAGCAGGAGTAGACCGACCACGCAAAGGCCGAGATTCATCCCGTACGCGAGCCGGAAGCCGAAGTGCTGTGCCACGCCGAACAGCGGGCCCGCCAGGATCTGCCCGATGATGAACGTGTTGGTGATCATCGTGGTGGCCTGTCCCGGGCGGTCCGGCATCAGGTCCTGCGCGTACGAGATGCCGAGGCCGCTGACTGTCGCGATACCGGCCGCGTTGAGCAATTGTGCCGCGGCCAGCAGCCACACCGTTGTCGTGACAGTCGCCAGTGCCTGGTAGCCGATCGCGGCCAGCACTCCGAAGAGGATCAACCGGCGCGACGGCAACCGGGCGGCGAGCGCACCGAAGCCCAGCATCAGCGGGATCTCCAGCGCGGCGCACAGGCCCAGGATCAGGCCGGCGTCGCGGACCGAGCCGCCGAGGTCGGCAGTGACAAAGAGCGGCATGGCCTGCACGCCGAGGACCGTCGTCACCTGTACGGCGACGAAGCCGGCGACGACCAGCATGATCGTGCGGCGCGCGGCCGGAGTGGCCGCGGCCGGCATCTCGTCGGTGCCGGCCTCCGCGGCGCCGACCTCGGGCAGCCCGAACAGCACCACCACCGCCGCGATCACGTACATCGCGGCGGCCATGCCGTAGGTGGCGACGAAACCGTGTTGAGCCAGCACCAGTGCCGCCAGCGGCGGGCCACCCACCCAGGCCACCGAGAAGAGCGTGCGCAGCGTGCTGATGCCCATCGCGGCGCGCGCCGAGTCGCCGTGCAGCACCTGCCGGGCATACGCGAAGCTCTGCGGGAAGAGCGAGCCGGCCAGCGCGGTGAGCGTGACGGTCAGCGCGAGCAGCAGCCAGTAGTCGCGGACCACCGCGGTCAGCGCGGTGCCGACGACGCCGGCCACCGCCGCGACGATCAGCAGCGGGCGGCGGATCGGCCGGCGGTCCGACAGCCGGCCGACGAACCAGGCCATCAGTGCGCCGGAGGCCGGCCCGATGACCAGGAAGGCGGTGGTGTGCACTGGCCCGGCATGCACCGCGTCGGTGAGGAAGAGTGCCATGTACGGCATCACGAAGGAGGTGGAGAGGCCGACGGCGACGAAGACCACGGCGAGCGGGATCAGCCGCCGGGCCAGCCGCTCGGAGGTCGGGGGTGGTGCGGCCATGGGTCCCCACGCTACGGGGGAACCGCAGGTCGGCGCAGCCCGGTAAAACCGTCGCCACGGATCTTCGCGGATCGCGTTGTCGTCCGGCGCCGCGGCTCTTAGAGTTGAGTGGAATACGCTCAAGTCTGCCGGCGGTGATCCTGTCGGTTGTGCGAGCGAGCTGTACTGCGGTGAACCGATCAGGGGAGCGCATGAACGCCGAACGTTTGACCACCAAGAGCCGCGACGTCATCACCGGGGCGGTCGCCGACGCGGGTCGTCGCGGCCACGCCACGGTCGAGCCGTGGCACATGTTGCTTTCGTTGCTGGACACCGGCGGGTCGACCGCCGCCGCGCTGCTGCGTGCCGTGGGTGCCAACCCCGCCGACGTACGCCGGGTGGCCGTGCGCGAGATCGAGCAGTTGCCCTCGGCGCGCGGCGCGAGCACCGCCGAGCCGAGCCTGTCCCGCGAGTTCGTGAACGCCATCGGCGAGTCCGAGCTGATCGCCAAGCCGCTCGGCGACGAGTACGTCTCGACCGAGCACCTACTGGCCGGCCTGGCCCGGGTCGGCGGCAGTGTCGGCCGCGCCCTGAAGGACGTCGGCGCCACCGAGGAGGCCCTGGTCGCCGCGTTCCCGCAGGTGCGCGGCGGCGATCGGCGGGTGACCAACTCCGACCCCGAGCAGACCTACCAGGCGCTGGAGAAATACTCCGTCGACCTCACCCAGCAGGCCCGCGAGGGCCGGATCGACCCGGTGATCGGCCGCGACACCGAGATCCGCCGGGTGGTGCAGGTGCTGTCCCGCCGCACCAAGAACAACCCGGTGCTGATCGGTGAGCCGGGCGTCGGCAAGACGGCGATCGTCGAGGGCCTGGCACAGCGGATCGTGGCCGGCGACGTGCCCGAGACGCTGCGCGACAAGCGGCTGGTGTCGCTCGACCTGAGCGCGATGGTCGCCGGCGCGCAGTACCGCGGCCAGTTCGAGGAGCGGCTGAAGAGCGTGCTTGAGGAGATCCGCAACTCCAACGGCCAGATCGTCACCTTCCTCGACGAGCTGCACACGGTCGTCGGTGCCGGCAAGGGCGAGGGCTCGATGGACGCCGGCAACATGCTCAAGCCGATGCTGGCCCGCGGCGAGCTGCGCATGGTCGGCGCTACCACGCTCGACGAGTACCGCGAGCACATCGAGAAGGACCCGGCGCTGGAGCGCCGCTTCCAGCCGGTGGTGGTGGGCGAGCCGACGGTCGAGGACACCATCGGCATCCTGCGCGGGCTCAAGGGCCGCTACGAGGCGCACCACCGGGTGCAGATCACCGACGGTGCCCTGGTCGCCGCGGCCAGCCTTGCCGACCGCTACATCAGCGACCGCTTCCTGCCCGACAAGGCGATCGACCTGATCGACGAAGCCGCATCCAAGATCAAGATCGAAATCGACTCCAAGCCGGAAGTGATGGACAAGCTGGAACGCCGCATCATCCAGCTCAAGATTGAGAAGGAAGC
>DASWMR010000173.1:0-8230 GCA_036399635.1 Actinoplanes sp.
GCGGGCGGTGCGTTCGCTGGTGCACAAGGGCCGATCAGGGGACGTCCGGTTCCGTCGGCGCGAAGTTGGTGAAGCCGGCGAGGATCGGAGTATCGGCCGGGTCGGCGAGTTCGGCGGCGAGCCGGCGGAGTGCGGACGTGAGGGCAGAGTCGCCCGAGGCCAGCACGTCGACGGTCAGTAGGGAGCTGAGGTCGGGCAGGCCGTCGTCCGGCGGAAGTTCGGCATCGTTCGTCATCGGGCGTCACAATATCTGCCGGGTGTTGCCCGGGTGGTGACCAGCCTTGTTACTTCTCGGCAAGATTCCACTTGAGGGTGACCTTGAAGTTGGCCTCGCCGGTGGTGCCGGCCACCACGAAGTTGCTCCTCGCGGTCAGCTTGAGGCCCAGCTCGACCTCGACAGCGTCCGGCGCCCGGGGCGCGTCGCGGGCCTGCTTGATGATCTGGTGTCCCATCCGGACGACCTTGGCCACCGCCTCGTCCAGGCGTTCTCCGGCCCGTCCGATGACCTCGGCGGCGCCGGCTCGGGTGGTTCCCACCTCGGTGATCTCGACAAGGATGGTTTCGGTGTCGTCGATCGGGAGGTCGAGGTAGGGCATCAGAGGCTCCTCGCGATGCGATGTGGTCAGACGCCCATTGTGCGGAGAACCGGCGTCAGTAGCAATTGTCATGAGTAAAGTGAGTGAAATTCACGTCAATTCGATGGACCCGGACGGCTCTTGTGGAATGCGCCGGGCTCGGGGCATCATCCCGCTCAGGCGCTTTTCTCCCTGCTTTCCGTGGCCATTCTGGGCCGTCCGCGCGCCGAGGAGTTCCGATGCTTCGACTGGACCGGGTGACACCGTCGGCCGCGTTGTGGGCCGACCGGGAGACCTATGCCGACCGGCTGATCTTCCATACCCCCGAGTGGCTGCGGTTCGTCGCCGAATCGCAGCGGGCCGAGCCGGTGCTGGCCACCGTCTCCGTCGGCGGCACCGTGGTCGGGCACTTCACCGGTCTGCTGACCAGGCGCTACGGTCTGCGGATCCTGGGCAGCCCGATGGCCGGCTGGACCACGTCCTACGGGGGGTTCATGCTGCGTCCGTCGGTGCCCCGCCGGGCCGCGCTCGAGGCGTTGATGCCGTTCGCGTTCGGCGAGCTCGGCTGCGCGCACCTGGAGATCCGCGACCGCGGCCTGGCCGAGGACGACCTCGCCGGGCTGGGCCTGCGGTGGGCCACCGCCCCGACCGCCGTGATCGATCTGCGCCCCGGTGAGGACGCGCTTTTCGGCGCGATGACCAGCCCTTGCCGACGCAATATCCGTAAGGCCGGGAAATCCGGGGTCGTCATCGAGGAGGTCACCGATGATCCGCAATTCGCCGACGATTTCTACGAGCAATTGCGTGATGTATTCGCCAAGCAGAACCTGGTGCCGACCTATCCGATCGACCGGGTCCGCTCACTGATCCGGCATGTGGCCCCGGCCGGCCGGCTGTTGCTGCTGCGGGCCCGCGACTGCGACGGACGCTGCATAGCCACCGCGATCCTGCCCTGGGACCACCGCACCATGTATTTCTGGGGCGGCGCCAGCCATCGTCAGTACCAGCACCTGCGCCCGAACGAGGCCCTGATCTGGCACGCACTGCGCTGGGCGCGCGGCCGCGGCATCGCCGAGTTCGACTTCGTCGGCGGCAACTCCTACAAGGCGAAGTACGGCACCATCGACGTCCCGGTTCCGTGGGCACGCCGCTCCCGGTCCCCGGTGATCGCCGCGCTGCGGGACGCCGCGAAGCAGGCCTTCACCCTTCGGCAGCGCGCCCGGGCGCGCCTGGACGCAGCCCGATAACGACCCGTCCGCCCGGCTACGAGAGAGTCGGCTCTTCATGCAGGATATGAAAGAACTTGCAAGGGTGACGTCACGCAGCGGGTGCGTCAACCGGCAAATTGCGACGGGCTGGGGCGATCGCTGTCGAGTCGCGCACCACCAGCTCGGGGCGGAACAGGTATTCCGAGTGGGGCGCGCCGTGCCCGTTGATCTCATCCACCAGGGAGCGGACCGTGGCCACAGCCATCGCGGTCACCGGCTGACGCAGCGTGGTCAGCGGCGGGTCGGTGAAGGCGATCAGCTGGGAATCGTCGAAGCCGATCACCGAGACGTCGCCGGGGACGTCCAGCCCGCGCCGGCGGGCAGCCCGGATCGCGCCCAGCGCCATCAGGTCGGAGCCGCAGACGATGGCGGTCGCCCCCTTCGCGAACAGCCGGTCCGCCGCGACCTCGCCGCCTTCCACGCCGAACAGGGTGAGCGACACCAGGTCGTCCACCGCGGACTCGGACACCCGGGCCTCGCGCTTCATCGCCGTCCGGTAGCCCTCGAGCCGGCGCTGGGTGGAGATGAACCGGTGCGGGCCGGAGATCATGCCGATCCGGCGGTGGCCCAGCGAGACCAGGTGGGTGACGGCGAGGTCGCCGGCCAGGCGCTCGTCGCAGGAGACGAACGGTGCCTCGATGCCCGCGGTGAAGCCGTTGATCAGCACGATCGGCAGGGGGCGGTCGAGCAGGCGCTGGTAGCGCTCCTTGTCGGCGGTGGTGTCGGCGGACAGGCCGGAGACGAAGACGATGCCGGACACCTGCCGGTCGAGCAGCATCTCCACGTACTCGTCCTCGGTGACCCCGCCGGGCGACTGGGTGCACAGCACCGGGGTGAAGCCCTGCTGCGCCAGCGTGGACTCGATGGCCTGGGCGAAGGCCGGGAAGATCGGATTGTCCAGCTCGGGGACGATCAGGCCGACCAGGCCGGCGCTGCGTTTGCGCAATCGTTCCGGACGCTCGTAGCCGAGCACGTCGAGCGCGGTCAGCACCGCCTGGCGGGTTTCCGCGGAGACGCCGGGGCGGTCGTTGATGACGCGGGAGACCGTCGCCTCGCTGACCTGGGCTTGTTTGGCGATGTCGGCCATCCGTGCACGCATGGTGGCCACTCTAGTGCCGGTCTGTTGCACGCATAGTTCTTGCAAGCTCTTCCAAATCTTGCAAGCTCTTGCTAACGTCCCGGCAACAGGGCCGTCATGGAAGTCGATGGACGACCCGACTCCCATGCAAACACATCCGTCAGGAGACGTATATGCGTATCCGTGCCGCAGGCGTGCTCGTCACCGTGGCCGCCGCCCTGCTCACCGCCGGGTGCGGTGGCGACAAGGACGACCGCGGAGCTGCCGGCGACCCCTCATCGAACGCCAACGCCGGGCCCGAAGGTCAGCTGGTGATCTGGGCCGACGACAAACGGGCCGCCGCGCTCAAGCCGTTCGCCGACAAGTTCGGCACCGAGAACGGCCTCACCGTCAAGGTCCAGGCGATCTCGAAGGATCAGCAGACCACCTTCGTCACGGCCTCCCAGCAGGGCAGCGGCCCGGACGTGATGGTCGGCGCGCACGACTGGATCGGCAACCTCGTGCAGAACGGCGCGATCGACCCGGTGCAGCTCGCCGATGCGCAGAAGAGCGGTCTCGCGGCGAACGCGATCAAGGCGGTCACCTTCAACGGCCAGGTCTACGGCGTCCCGTACGCCACCGAGAACCTCGCCCTGATCCGTAACACCGACCTCGCACCGCAGGCACCGTCCACGATCGAGGATCTGATCGCCGAGGCGAACCGGCTCAAGGCGGCCAGGAAGGTCTCCGAGACGCTGTGCCTGCAGGTCGGCCAGAACGGCGACGCCTACCACCTCTACCCGCTCTACACGTCGGCCGGCGGTTACCTGTTCGGGACCACCGCGAGCGGCGAGTACGACCCCACCGACCTGGGAGTCGGCAAGCCGGAGTCGATCGCGGCGTTCAAGAAGATCGCCACGCTGGGGGAGAAGGGCTCAGGCGCGCTCAAGCGGTCGATCACCCCGGAGAACTCGATCGCCACCTTCACCGCCAAGAAGTGCGCCTACCTGGTCTCCGGGCCGTGGGCGATCACCGACGCGAAGAAGGCGAAGATCAAGTACGACATCAGCCCGGTGCCCGGGTTCGCCGGTGGCAAGCCCAGTCAGGCGTTCCTCGGCGTGCAGACCTTCTACGTCGCCGCGAAGGGCAAGAACAAGGCGCTCGCCCAGGAGTTCGTCACCAACTATGTGACCACGCCGGAGCTGGCCGTCGCGCTCTATCAGGCCGAGCCCCGGCCGCCGGCGCTGACCGCAGCGTTCGACCAGGTCAAGACCAGTGACCCGGATCTCGCCAAGTTCCTCGACGCGGGCAGGAACGCGGTTCCGCTGCCCGCCGTGCCGGAGATGGCGGCCATCTGGGACCCGTTCGGCAAGGCTGAATCCGCGGTCGTCGGCGGTGCCGATCCGACCCGGACGATCACGGCGGCCGGCAGGACGATCTCGGCCCAGATCAAGAAATGACGACGCAGCTAGGAGGGCCCGCGACCCGGGCCCTCCCCGCCGGAGACGACGAACCGCCGGAGCGGCTGACCACGATGACCGGCCTGGTGGTGAAGGTCGTGCTGCTCGGTCTCACCGTCTCGATCGCGATCTGGGCGGCCTTCCCGCTGCTCGACAACCGCTCCTGGATGGGGGTGGCGATCCTGGCGGCGACGACGGCCGGCCTGCTCTACCTCTACCTGACCCCGCGGCACATCCCGGCGAAGTACCTCGTCCCGGGCACGCTTTTCCTTGTCGCGTTCCAGGTCTTCCCGGTGCTCTACACGGCGAGCACGGCGTTCACCAACTTCGGCGACGGGCACCGCGGGGACAAGAGCGAGGCCGTCGTGGCCATCCAGACCGCGTCGGTCACCCAGGTGCCGGGTTCCACCCAGTACGCCCTCACGGTCGCGACCACCGGCGACCCGGCAGCCGGGCCACTGGTCTTCCTGATCACCGACCCGGCCACCAAGGCGGTCTCGGCCGGCGACGCGGACGGGCTGACCGCGGTCGACGCCGGCGACGTCACGGTGAACAGCGCCGGGAAGGTCACCGCGGCGAGTGACTACACGGTGCTCACCGCAGGCCAGGCGAGCCGGCGCAGCCGGGAGATCACCGCGCTCGCGGTGCCCACGGCGGGCGGCGCGATCCGCTCGTCCGGCCTCTCCCGGGCGTACGAGGGCACGGCCGGCCGGGCGTACGACGAGGGCTGCGACTGCATTCGGGACACCACCACCGGTCGGGTCTGGACAGCCGACGAGAAGGTGGGCGCGTTCGTCGCAGCCGACGGCGAGCGGCTCGCCCAGGGCTGGAAGGTGAGCGTCGGTCTCGCCAACTTCACCCGGGTGATCACCGATCCGGACGTCTCCGGCCCGTTCGTGCGGACGCTTGTCTGGAACTTCGCGTTCGCCATCGGCTCCACCGGCAGCACCTTCGTGCTGGGCATGCTGTGCGCGGTCGCGTTGCACTCACCCCGGGTGCGTGGTCGCCGGCTCTACCGGATCCTGCTGGTCCTGCCGTACGCCATGCCGTCGTTCGCGATGCTGCTGGTCTGGCGGGACATGTTCAACACCGACTTCGGCCTGATCAACAACCTGTTCGGTACCGACGTGGACTGGTTCGGCGGCAGCGGCACGGCCCGGCTCGCGGTGCTGCTCGTGCAGTTGTGGCTGGGCTACCCGTACATGTTCCTGGTGACCACCGGTGCGCTGCAGGCGATCCCGGCCGAGCTGAGCGAGGCGTCGCGGATCGACGGCGCCGGCGCCTGGCAGGGCTTTCAGCGGATCACCCTGCCGCTGCTGATGGTCGCGCTCACCCCGCTGCTGATCTCGTCGTTCGCGTTCAACTTCAACAACTTCAACGCGGTCTACCTGACCACCGACGGCGGCCCGTTCCCGCCGGACAACCCGGCGAGCGGCGCGACCGACCTGCTGATCACGTACACCTACCGGCTGGCCTTCGGCGCCGGCGGTGCCCAGTACGGCTTCGCGGCCGCAATCTCGATCTTCATCTTCCTGATCGTCGGCGTCGTTTCGGCGATCAGCTTCCAACGCACCCGCCGGCAGGAAGAGGTGTACGCGTGAACCGGACCAGGTGGCTGAAGTCCGTCGGCTGGCGGCATGCGGTCGGGGTGCTGGCGCTGGCCTTCTCACTCGGGCCACTCGTCTTCGTGGTCTCCGCGGCGCTCAACCCACTCGGCACTCTCTCGTCGAGCGAGCTGGTGCCGACCGGTGCCTCGGTCGCCAACTTCACCCGGCTGTTCCAGGACACCGCGTTCGGGAGCTGGTTCGTCAACTCGTTCGTGATCGCCGGTGCCGCGTCCATCGCCTCGGTGTTTCTGTCCGCCCTCGCCGCGTACGCCTTCAGCCGTCGCCGTTTCGCCGGCCGGCGGGTGGGCCTGCTCGCGGTGTTGCTGATCCAGATGTTCCCGCAGTTTCTGGCCGTGGTGGCGATCTTCCTGATGTTCTCGACGATCACCGACTACTGGCCGGCGATCGGCTTCAACACCTGGTGGGGCCTGATGCTGCTCTACCTCGGCGGCGCGCTCGGCGTGGGCACCTGGCTGATGAAGGGGTTCTTCGACACCGTGCCGCGCGAGCTGGACGAGTCGGCCACGATGGACGGTGCCTCACACACCCAGGTCTTCTTCCGGATCCTGCTGCCGCTGGTCGCCCCGGTCCTGGCGGTGACCGGCCTGCTCGCCTTCATCGGCACCATCAACGAGTTCCTGTTCGCGAACGTGTTCCTCACCGACGCCGGCGCCAAGACCCTGCCGGTGGGGTTGTGGGGCCTGGTGGCCGGCGAACGGAACAACAACTTCGGGATGTTCTGCGCCGGCACGCTGCTGACCGCGGTGCCGACCGTCCTGATCTTCCAGCTGTTGCAGCGGTACATCGTGGAGGGTCTGACGGCCGGGGCGGTGAAGGGATGAGGCCGCACCACGACGGCTCCGAGGCGTACGTGTCGGATCCCGTGCCGGCGCTGGGCGACACGGTCAGCGTGTTCGTGCGGGTGCCGCCCGGCACCGGCGTCTCCCGGGTGCACATGCGCCGGCTGCAGGACGGCGAGCCGGTGTTCACCTCGGCGGTCGTCGACCGGCGCGACCCGACCGGCGACACCTGGTGGCGGGCCGAGCTGCCGGTCACCAACCTGGTGACCCAGTACCGGTTCCTGCTCGGCACGACGGCCGGCGTGCGCTGGCTGACCGGGTTCGGCCTGACCACGTACGACGTGCCGGACGCGACCGACTTCCGCCTGGTCGCCCACCCGGCGCCGCCGGCCTGGGCGCGCGACGCGGTGGTCTACCAGATCTTCCCGGACAGGTTCGCCCGCTCGTCCGCGGCCGAGCATCACGATACGCCGGACTGGGCGGTCCGGGCCTGCTGGGACACCCCGGTCGAGGCCGGCCCGGACGCGACCCGGATGCTCTACGGCGGCGACCTGGACGGAATCGCGCGCCGGCTCGACCACGTCGCGGAACTCGGCGCCGACACGATCTACCTGACCCCGTTCTTCCCGGCCGGGTCCAACCACCGCTACGACGCGGCCGGCTTCGACCGGGTCGACCCGCTGCTCGGCGGCGACCGGGCGCTCGAACGCCTGTCGGCGGCGGTGCACGGGCGCGGCTGGCGGCTGATCGGCGACCTCACCACCAACCACACCGGTGACCGGCATCCGTGGTTTCCGACCGAACGGGACTTCTACTACTTCCACCAGGACGGCGGCTACGACTCCTGGCTCGGCGTCCCCGGCCTGCCGAAGCTGAACTGGGGCAGCGCCGAGCTGCGCGGCCGCTTCACCGACATCTGCCGACGCTGGCTCGTTGCGCCGTACGGGCTGGACGGCTGGCGGATCGACGTGGCCAACATGACCGGCCGGCACGGCGCCGACGACTGGACGCACGAGGTGGCATCGCTGCTGGCTCTGGCAGTTCGCGCGGCCCGCCCGGACGGCCTGCTGCTCGCCGAGCACAGCGGCGACGCGGCCGCCGACCTGGACCTCGACGGCTGGCACGGGACGATGAACTACGCCGGCTTCACCCGTCCGGTGTGGAGTTGGCTGCGCGCCGACGAACTGCCGTTCGACGACTTCCTCGGGGTGCCGGGGGAGGTGCCGCGGCGCGGCGCGACCGAGGCCGTGGCGACCATGTCGGCGTTCGCCGCCCAGGTGTCCTGGCGGTCCTGGACGACCTCATGGCAGCTACTCGGCTCGCACGACACGGCCCGGATCCGCTCGGTGGTCGGCGACGCGGCCCGGCAGGAGGTCGCGGCCGGGCTGCTGATGACACTGCCCGGCACCCCGATGATCTTCGCGGGCGACGAGATCGGGTTGACCGGCGCGGACAACGAGGCC
>DASWMR010000174.1:0-8387 GCA_036399635.1 Actinoplanes sp.
TCGAAGAGCACGTCGTCACCGCGGACCGGCCGGCCCCACTCCTGGTCGTGATAGGCCACATAGTCCGGCGTACTGCCGCCCCAGAAGCAGCGGGCCCGCCCGTCCGCGCCGACGACCAGGCCGGCGTCGAGCAGCTCGGCCGGAGCCAGGCCCGGCACGGGCGCGCCGAAGGGCAAAGTGTCAGTCATGGCGCTCTAGGGCAGGCGGCCCTGCTCGACCAGCCGACCGAACTTGCGCAGCGCGCCGGTGAAGCCGAGCTTCGAGCCGGGCCAGAGCACCGGCCAGGCGACCTTGCCGATCGGGCCGGCCGGCAGGTGGAACCACTCGTGCAGGACGACCTGGGTGCGGTCGCCGGACATCGCGGTGCAGCGGAACGACCCGGGCCCGCGCAGCACCTTGCCGCAGTGCACGACGCGTACCTCGAAGGGTGCGTTGACCTTGATCACCCGCAGCTCGTCGCGGAGCGTGGCCGGACCGATCGCGGTGATCGCCTCGACCAGGCTGCCCTCGCCGCCGTCCCCCTCGACCACCCGGACCTTGGTGAACGGGATCCACTCGGATTGCTTCTCCCAGCTGATCAACGCCGCGAACACGCGGGCGGCCGGCGCGTTGACGATGACCGTCGCGGTCACCTCGCCGGAACCGGGTACCTCGGCATCGCCGAGCCCGTCGACCGGTTCGGTCGCGCTCACCGCCGATCCACCGGCTTGTCCGCCGGCTCCGGCACGGCGGGCCCGTCGGTCGCGGGCTCGTTGCGGCCAGCCTCGGCCGGCACGGCTGCGACCTCGACTGCCGGGCGATCGCCGTTGGCTGCCGCGGCGTCGGTGTCGGTCGCCGACGCGGACGGCCCGTCGAGATCGATCACCGGCACCACAGCGGTCCGCGCCGGCACGACCGGGGCGATCGCCGCGTCGCGGGCCCGGCGCAGCGCGTCGGCGTCGGTCGTCCGGCCCTCGCGCAGCGCGGTCACCTCGGCCTCCAGCACGCCGATGAGCTCGTCCTTGTAGCCGATGTCATAGGCGGCCCGGCGCAGCGCGTCGTCCACCTGGTTCATCCGGTAGCCACGCCAGGCCAGGTCGAACTTCGTGCGCTCGACGTCCTCCTCGCCCAGGGGGCGGTCGGTCGGCAACGGCACGGCGCGGCCGTCCGGCTCGACGGGCGTCAAGCCGCTGTCACCGCCGCCGAACAACACAGTCACGCCGAACACGATCGCGGCGACGACCAACGCCACGACGACGAAGAGGAGAAGCGAGCCCATGAGCACGATGTTGACACGACCGCCCCCGGTAGGCGAGCCCGCCACCCCGACCCGACCCTCAGGTCCAGGTCAGGATGTCCTTTCGCCAGGCATACAGGATGCCCAGCGCGAGCACGGCGACGAAGATGCCCATCTCGACAAGGGTCGCGATGCCGAACCCCGGCAGGTCGAAGACCACGGCCCAGGGGAAGAGGAAAACCGCCTCTACCGCAAAAAGAACGTAAAGGTACGCATATACGTAATATCGAATCTGAGCCTGTGCCCAGTCGCCGCCGACCGGGTCGATCCCACTCTCGTACGGGACGAACTTGCCGGACGGGGTGGCCGGATGCGCGGGGCGCAGCAGTCTGTTCGCGGCGAAGGCGCCGACGAAGACCAGCACACCGGCGGCCATCACCAGCCCCAGAGTGGCGTACGACCCGAGATACCCGTCCACGATCCGACAGCCTAACGGACCCACGTGACGCGGCTGACCAAGCCGCATCGTGGACATCAGTGGTTCAGGCAAGGGTTACCTGACTAGTCTGGTCAGCGGCCCACGGCGGGTCGTAAGGACCGCCGACGTAGGCTGGAACTGACTATGCGGGCCGGCTCATCGACGCGCACACCCCGCCGGCCGGCACCTTTGGAGGTAGGAACGTGTCCGCTGGAGCGAAGCGGGTCGAACAGCTGGACCGGGTGGTCATCCGGTTCGCGGGCGACTCGGGCGACGGCATGCAGCTGACCGGTGACCGATTCACGTCGGAAACCGCGCAGCTGGGTAACGACATCTCGACCCTGCCGAACTTCCCCGCCGAGATCCGTGCACCAGCAGGGACCCTGCCGGGCGTGTCGAGCTTTCAGGTGCATTTCGCCGATTACGACATTCTCACCCCGGGCGACGCGCCGAACGTCCTCGTCGCGATGAACCCGGCGGCGCTCAAGGCCAACCTGTCCGACCTGCCGTCCGGCGCCGACATCATCGTCAACACCGACGAGTTCACCAAGCGCAACCTCGCCAAGGTGGGGTACGCGGTAAGTCCCCTCGACGACGGCTCGCTTGCCGATTTCGCGGTGCACCCGGTCGCGCTCACCTCGATGACCGTGGGTGCGCTCGCCGACCTCGGGGTCGCCAAGAAGGACGCCGAGCGGGCCAAGAACATGTTCGCCCTCGGCCTGCTGAGCTGGATGTACTCGCGGCCGTTCGAGTCCACCATCCGGTTCCTGGAGCGCAAGTTCGTCAAGCGGCCCGACCTGGTCGCGGCGAACAAGGCGGCTTTCCAGGCCGGCTGGAACTTCGGCGAGACGACCGAGGACTTCGCCGTCCGCTACGAGGTGAAGCCCGCCAAGATGCGGCCGGGCACCTATCGGAACATCACCGGCAACCAGGCGCTGGCCCTCGGGCTGGTGGCGGCGTGCGTGCGGTCGAAGCTGCCGCTCTTCCTCGGGGCGTACCCGATCACCCCCGCCTCGGACATCCTGCACGAGCTGTCGAAACACAAGAAGTTCGGGATCACCACGATGCAGGCCGAGGACGAGATCGCCGCGGTCGGCGCCGCGCTCGGCGCGTCGTACGGCGGTGCCCTGGGTGTCACCACGACGTCCGGCCCCGGCGTGGCCCTCAAGGGCGAGACCATCTCGCTCGCGATCGCGCTCGAGCTGCCGCTGGTCATCGTCGACGTGCAGCGGGCCGGCCCGTCCACCGGACTGCCGACCAAGACCGAGCAGGCCGACCTCAACATGGCGCTGTACGGCCGGCACGGCGAGGCGCCGCTCGCGGTGATCGCGCCCAAGTCGCCGTCCGACTGCTTCCACGCGGCCATCGAGGCGGCCCGGATCGCGCTGACCTACCGCACGCCGGTCATCCTGCTCTCCGACAACTACGTGGCCAACGGCTCCGAGCCGTGGCTGCTGCCCGAGGCCGCCGACCTGCCCGACCTGCGCGTCGAGTTCGCCACCGCGCCGAACGGCGAGGACGGCCGGTTCCTGCCCTACCTGCGCGACCCGCAGACGCTGGCGCGGCCGTGGGCGGTCCCCGGCACCCCCGGGCTCGAGCACCGGATCGGCGGCCTGGAGAAGGCCGACAAGACCGGTGACATCTCCTACGACCCGGCCAACCACGAGTTCATGGTGCGTACCCGGGCGGCCCGTATCGAGGCCATCGACGTGCCCGACCTCGAGGTCGAGGACGACGACGAGAACGCCCGCGTGCTCGTATTGGGGTGGGGGTCGACGTACGGGCCGATCGGTGCCGCCTGCCGGGCGCTGCGCCAGCGTGGCCTGCCCATCGCCCAGGCCCACCTGCGGCACCTCGCACCGTTGCCGGCCAACCTCGGTGACGTGCTCTCGGCGTACGAGAAGGTGGTGATCCCGGAGATGAACCTGGGCCAGCTCGCTCATGTGATCCGGGCGAAGTTCCTGATCGACGCCCTTCCCTTCAACCAGATCAGCGGCCTTCCGTTCACCGCCGCGACGCTGGAGAACATGCTCGAGGACGTGGTGAAGAATGGCTAGCCCCACTATCCCCTTGACAGTCCTCAAGCAGACCGCCAAGGACTTCAAGTCCGACCAGGAAGTCCGCTGGTGCCCGGGCTGCGGCGACTACGCCATCCTGGCCGCTGTGCAGAGCTTCATGCCCGAGCTGAACATTCCGCGCGAGAACATCGTCTTCGTCTCCGGGATCGGCTGCTCGTCGCGCTTCCCGTACTACATGAACACGTACGGCATGCACTCGATCCACGGTCGCGCGCCGGCGATCGCGACAGGCCTGTCCGCGTCCCGCCCCGACCTGTCGGTGTGGGTGGTGACCGGCGACGGTGACGCGCTCTCGATCGGCGGCAACCACCTGATCCACGCTCTGCGGCGCAACGTGAACCTGAAGATCCTGCTGTTCAACAACCGGATCTACGGGCTCACCAAGGGTCAGTACTCGCCGACCTCCGAGCTCGGCAAGATCACCAAGTCGACGCCGGCCGGGTCGGCGGACTCGCCGTTCAACCCGATCTCGCTGGCTCTCGGCGCCGAGGCGACCTTCGTGGCGCGGACGATCGACTCGGACCGCAAGCACCTCCAGTCGGTGCTGCGGGCCGCCGCCGAGCACCAGGGCAGCGCGTTCGTCGAGATCTACCAGAACTGCAACATCTTCAACGACGGCGCCTTCGAGATCCTCAAGGACGCGTCCGCCCGGGACGACCACCTGATCCGCCTGGAGCAGGGCCAGCCGATCACATTCGGCAGCGAGGGGCAGTTCTCGGTGGTGCACCCGGAGGGCGCCTTCGGGCTGAAGGTGCTCCAGGGCGGCGACGCGATCGTGCACGACGCCACGGTCGACGACCCGGCGTACGCGTTCGCGCTGAGCCGGCTCTCCGGCTCCGACCTGGGCACCACGCCGATCGGCGTCTTCCGCAACGTGCCGCGCCCGACCTACGACGAGCTGTTGCGCAAGCAGTTGGTCGACGCCAAGGCCCAGGTCACCGGCACTCCGGACGAGATGCTCGACTCGCTGCTGAACGCCGCCGACACCTGGACCATCATCTAGATCGAGACGCCGACGGTGCTCTCCTCGTTGCGGATGTAGACGAGGAGGTCGCCGGTCTCGACGATGGTGATCTGCTCGCCGCCGAGCGGCAGCACCTTGCCGCGCCGGATCAGCGCCACCACCAGGGTCTGCAGCTCCCGCGGGTTCCGACCGACCTCGTTGCGCTCGGCACTGCGCATGGCCAGTGCCATCCCGGCGCCGGGCGTCAGCAGGTCTTCCACCACGTCGATCAGCGGTGGTGCGGTGGTGGTCAGGCCCAGCAGCCGGCCCGCGGTGGCCGACGAGACGATCACGTGGTGGGCGCCGCTCTGCTTCAGCAGCGCGGCGTTCTCCTGCTCCCGGACGGCGGCGATGATGCGCACCTGGCCGGCGGTCAGCTGGCGTACGGTCAGCGTGATCAGGACCGATGCCTCGTCGCTGTCCGTGGCGATGATGACCGCCTTGCAGTTCTTGACGTCCGCCTCGAGGAGCACGGCCGACCGGGTGGCGTTGCCATCGATCACCGCCAGCCCGTTCGCCGCCGCTTGGCGTACGGCGGCATCGCGATTCTCGACGATGACGATCCGGGCCTTCTCGTAGCCGTTCTCCAGCAACGCGGCGACCGCGGCGCGGCCCTTCGTGCCGTACCCGCAGACGATGACGTGGTCCTTCAACTTTTGCCTCCACCTGGCGACGCGCAGGCTGTTGCGGTACTGATCGGTCAGCACTTCGAGTGTGGTACCGACCAGGATGATCAGGAAGAGCACGCGTGCCGGGGTGATGACCAGGACGTTGACCAGCCGAGCGTCGGGTGAGACCGGCGTGATGTCGCCGTAGCCGGTCGTCGAGAGTGACACGACCGCGTAGTAGAAGCAGTCGAGCAGCGTCAGGCCATCCTCGTTGATGTCCCGGTAGCCGTCGCGATCCAAATAGATGATCGTGACGGAGACCAGCACGAGCGAGATGGCCAGAGCCAGCCGAACGCCGAGCGCACTGAGGGGTCCCTTGCGGACCACCGGCAGACGGATCATGAATCACCCCGCACGGACACACCTTAGCGGCCGGGGCAGAGTCCGCTCTCCAGGACATCACATTAATAACTGTTAAGGAATACTCACCGGTAGCTTGGCGCACGCGGCGGCAAAGCGGATCGGCGTTCTTGTATGTCATCAGGCTGGTTCGAACACTTCGAGAGTGACCCGTCGCCTGCTACTCGTCCTCACCCTCGTCCTCGCCACCCTGATCCCGGCGCGTGCAGCCGTTGCTGCCCCGGCCAAGGCCGCGGTCCTCGCCGAGTGGACCCAGCCCACCGCGTCCAGCTTCCGGTCGTGGAACGCCGCCCGCCTCGACCGCGAAACCTGGGCCTCGTACGACTTCGACTGGTCCACCGACTACTGCACGGTCAGCCCGCAGCGGCCGCTCGGCTTCAACTTCGCGATCGCCTGCTGGCACCACGACTTCGGATACCGCAACTACAAGGCGCTCGGCCGGTTCGCGGCCAACAAGGACCGTGTCGACGACACGTTCTACGCCGATCTCAAGCGGGTCTGCACCGGCTACGCCGACGTCACCCGCCCCACCTGCTACAGCCTCGCGTGGATCTACTACGAGGCGGTGCACGTCTTCGGTTCGCTGATCGCGGTGCGCAAGGCCGACCTCAACCGGGCCGCGGAGCTAATGGAACGCTAGCCGGGCGGCGCCGTCGGCCAGGTCCGGGTGCTCGACGGCCAACGCCATCGCCACGATCCGATCAAAACCGAGAGCCACCCCATCCGCGTACGCGACGTCGAACGCGGCATCGCCGAACGAGGTCCGCAGTGACCGCTGCTGCGCCGACCAGAATCGACCGAACATCTCCGTCCGCCGTGCGCCCCGGGCCGCCTCCGCGCCCCCGAACAGGACCGCGGCGGTCACCGGGTCGCCGCCCTGCGCACATCGGACGGCGATCGCCGCGACCGCGTCGGCCGCACCGCCGGTGAACCCGTGCCGCAGCCGCGACCGCAGCGCCACCACCAGATGATCGTGCGCGGCGACCAGATCACCCCGCCGCAGCGCCACCATGCCCAGCAGCCAGTCGACAGCGCGCCGGCCACGGTCGGCAGGGCGGTTGGCCTCCACCTGGCGGGCGCCACCGAGCAGCTCGGCCGCCTCGTCCAGAGCATCCCGACGCCAGAGCAGCTCAGCCAGCGCCAGCACGGCCGGCAGTGCGGCATCGGGCACACCGGTGCGCTCCGCTAGGCCGATCACGTCACGGCAAAGTTGCTCGGCGTCGGCGTACCGGCCGGCCTCGAGAAGCGTCGTCCGATGCCCGGCGAGCGCCTCAACCTGCAGCGCCGGCCGGTCGTGCGCGATTTGCTCGGCCCGTTTGAGGAACTGGGTGCGCTCGGCCTGGTCCTCGGCGAGCCCCGCATGCACCAGATAACTCTCGGCCAGCGCGACCTCGTCCACATTGGCGCTGCTAACGCGCTGATACAGCCGGGACAGCAGATCCCGGCCGACACGCGCGCCGCCGTGCTCGCGCCACCACGGGTCGAGTGCGGCGGCCAGGCGAATCCCCGCGTGCACGCTGCCGCCGACGGCCGACCACCGCAGCGCCGCCTGCCATTCGGCGACATACGGCGCCAGCTCGGTCAGCGACAGCGTGCACGGCTGTCCGTCGGCGTCCGCCGTGACACCGTCCAGAATGTGCAGCGACCAGGCCACGTGCCGGTTGCGGGCCGCACATTCCTCACCCGCGGCGGCCAGACGGCGAGCCGCGTACGCCCGCACCTGCCCCGACATCCGATAGCTCGGACCGGGCAGTACGTCGACCAGTGATTTGCCGGCCAGCTCGGAGAGCGCTCCCAGCGCGTCGGCGCCCAGCCAGTCGACAGTGCCCACATCGACCGGCCCGGCGAACACCGAAAGCCGCCGCAGCAGGCTGGCGCCGGCCGTTGTCAGGGTCCGGTATGACCAGTCGAGGCTGCCGGTGAGACTGTCGTGACGCTCGGCGCCATCGCCCGGCAGTTCCAGATCAACCGCCGCGCGCGTACGGTCTGAGCCGTCCCGCCGGCCCAAGTCATCCCGCCAATCCGAGTCCCCCCGCCGGTCCTCAGCCCGCCGGTCCTCACCGCGCCGGTCCTCACCCCGCCGGTCCTCACCGCGCCGGTCCTCACCCCGCCAGTCCTCGCCCCGCCGGCCTGCGTGGCTCAAGCCGAGGCGACGCGTCGCGCCGTCCGGGTCACTTGAGTCGGGCGGGTCGAGTGCTTTGATCGGGTCGTCCAGACGGACCGCCAGTTGGACCGCGGAAAGCAGCCGCAGCCGGGCCGCGGCAAGTTCCACCGCGAGCGGCGATCCCTCCAGCAGCGCAGCCACCTTCACCAGGTCAATGCCGTCGTCTCCCGGCCCGGTCTGCTCTCCGCGCGCCGCCGCGGTGCGCTCGCTGAGCAGCGCCAGCCCATCGGCCGGCGACAGCGGCGGAATCCGCCACACCACCTCACCGGCCACCCCCAACGGCTCCCGCGACGTCGCCAGCACCGCGATGCCCGGGCACGCGGCAAGCAGCCGCCGAACGAGCGCGGCGCAGGCGGCCGGGACGATCTCACAGGTCTGCAGGACGATCAACATCCGCCGCCCGGCGCAATACTCCAGCAG
>DASWMR010000175.1:0-13285 GCA_036399635.1 Actinoplanes sp.
GAACGCCGCGGCCGCCGCGATCGGCCACGGCAGCCCCTCACGGATCTGACGGAGCAGCACCTCGGCACCCGGACCGTAGCCGCGGTGCGGATCGTGGTGGCGGCCGAGCAGCTCGGCGAATCGATGCCGATCGAAGTCACCCTCCGCGAGCGCCGCGACCAGGCAACAGGCCTGCTCGGTGTCGTCCGTCCACGGCCATGGCGCAGGCGGCGGGTCGGGCCGGCTTGCGAAGTGCTGCGCGCCCAAGGCGTCCCCGACGCTGAGGCCGGCCAGGCTGTCCATGGCCAGCGCCAGCCGGGAACTGGGGAAAAGAGTGAAAGACATCGGCACAACGGATGGTATTCGACTACCTACGGTAATCGAGAGGTGTCCCTGGATCACCGGTTAGGAGGAGTCCGCGAGTAGCAGTACCTTCTTCGCATGGCCACGGTGTTGCTCGTCGAAGACGATCACGTGGTGCGCGGTGCCATGCTCCGTTCGCTCGCTGATCGGGGGCACGCCGTGCACGCGGTGGGCACCGCACTGGATGCCCTCCGGCGGGTCGCCGCCGAGACCCCCGACCTCGTCGTGCTCGATCTCGGGCTACCCGATCTGGACGGGTCGGACGCGCTGCGGATGCTGCGCGGCATCACCGACGTGCCGATCATCATCGCCACCGCCCGCGACGACGAGCAGACCGTGGTGCGGCTGCTCCGCGCCGGGGCCGACGACTACATGGTCAAGCCGTTCACCGGCGCCCACCTGGACGCCCGGATAGCCACCGTCCTGCGCCGGGCGGGCCGGGCCAGCCGGACCGCGCAACCGGCCGTCCACGAGGTCGGCGAGCTGCGGGTCGACGTGGGCGAGCGCAGTGCCAGCCTGGCCGGCCAGTCGCTGGCGCTGACCCGCAAGGAGTTCGACCTGCTGGCCTACCTCGCCGCCCGTCCGGGCCGAGTGGTTTCGCGTCGTGAGCTGTTGGAGGAGGTATGGCGACAGCCATCGGTCGGCGAGGATCAAACGATCGACGTCCACCTGTACTGGCTTCGTCGGAAACTGGGCGAGTCCGCGGCGAAGCCTCGCTACCTGCGCACCGTGCGGGGGGTCGGATTCCGGTTGGTGGCGCCGGACTGAGGTCCCGGCTGGCCGCCATCACGGCGGCCACCACCGCGGTCGCCGCGCTCGCCTTCCTCGTCCCGCTCGGCTGGGAGTTGCGCGCCGACCACCGGGACGAGGCGCTCTCCGCCGCCGACCGGCGGGCCGCCACGGTGGCCGGCGCGGTCGTGGCCGGCGCCGCCCCCGGCACCCGGGGCCTGAAGGCCGCGATCGCCGCGGCCGGCGGGAATCCGGTGGTGCACGCGCCGAGCGCCCTGGCCGGCGACTCGGCCGACAGCACCGCGGGCAGCCGGGTGACGGTCGGCCAAGCGCAGATCGCCGCGGACGCCACCGGGCCGGCCACCGTCGAGGTGGACGGCGGCGTGGTGCGGCTCCGGCCGGTGACCGCGGGCGGCAAGACATCCGTGGTCGAGGTGTTCGTCCCCGACTCGGAGCTCGGCCAGGGCACCGCGCGGGACTGGTGGGTCCTGCTCGCCATCGCGCTGGGCCTGGTGGCCGGGTCGGTGATCGTGGTCGACCGGCTGGCCCGCGGCGCGGTCACCTCGGCGCGCAACCTGGTGCACGCCGCGCTTGCGGTCGGCGGCGGCGATCTCGGCGTACGCATCCAGCCGTCCGGTCCCCGCGAGCTCGCCGAGGCCGGGTACGCGTTCAACCGGATGGCGGACCGTCTGATCACCTCGCGCACCGACGAGCGGGAACTGGTCGCCGACCTGTCGCACCGGCTACGCACCCCGCTGACCGCGCTGCGGCTGGACGCCGAGGCGCTGGACCCGGACGACACCCACATCGGCGAGTACTCCGCGGCCGAGCTTGACCGCCGGCGCGGCATCCGGCGTATCCGGCAGGCGATCGCCACGCTGGAAGGCGAGGTCAACCAGCTGATCAACACCACCCGCAAGGCGGTCGCCGCGCAGGTGGCGGCGGCACCCGAGACCGGCGTCTGCGATGTGAGCGAGGTGGTCCGGGAACGGATGACCTTCTGGTCCGCGCTCGCCGGCGACCAGAACCGGCAGTACCAGCTGATCGGCGCGCAGCTGCGGACGCCGGTGCCGGTGGCCCGCGCGGAACTGGCCGCGGCGATCGACGCGATCCTCGGCAACGTGTTCCGATACACCCCGCAGGGCACCGCGTTCGAGGTCGGGATATCGCGCCGGGACGGCTGGGTGGCAATCCGGATCGACGACGCGGGGCCGGGGATACCGGATCCGGAGAAGGCGATGCAACGGGGGCAGAGCGATCAGGGATCGACCGGCCTCGGGCTGGACATCGCCCGGCGGGCGGCCCAGGCGGCGGGCGGGTCGGTCAGCCTCGACCGGGCCGCGATCGGCGGGGCGAGCATCGTGATGGTGCTGGCCGACGCCGACGCAACCCCGAAACAGGCGAGCCGGTTCGGCCTGGTCGGCCGACTGGCCCGGGAACGCAGCGCCCGGCCGTCCCGAACCGACTGATCATGAATTGAACCCGGACGGTCAACAATTGCTTAGATCTGCATTAAAGGCGTTCCCCCAGCGCAGCCGGACTGGCATTGTTCCCCCCGATCCCATCCGGCTTCTCGGTTCGGAGCCCGCTCGTCCCCGCGATACGAACCGGCGGAGTCACCCGTGGTGGGGGGTGGTCAGCCCATGACCGCCTCCCACCACGCACCCGCCAGGACAGGAGGGCCCGTGTCGACCCAGCGCCGACCGGTCGCTCCGCGCAGCCATCGCCGGCCGAGCCGCGCGCGCTCGCACCGGCTGCTGTCGATCGTGGTGGGCCTGGCACTGCTCGGCGTCGGCGGCGCGGTCGGGCCGACCGTGGTGGAGAACATCACCGGTGGTTCGGACAGCCGGGAATTCGCCCTCTCCGCGCTGCCCGAGGACGCACCCGACCAGGGGCTGGTCTACGACGGCCTGCGGGCGGCCACGGCCGGCACCCTCTGCGCCGGCTCCTACCAACTGGACGAGCAGACCTGCACGCACGGCCCGGACGCCGCGCCGGCCGGTCTGCAGGTGCGCCGCGACGTGACCCCGGTGGCCGCCAAGGCACCCGAGCCGGTCCCGCCCAGCCGGGAGACGGCGGCGGTGCCGCTGGATGCGGAGATCGCCCGGGACGAGGGCGGCAGTGCGCTCACCGCGGACGCCCCCGCACTCATTCCCGAGCCGGCACCAGGCGACGCCGACTTCATCATCGGCGCGCACGACGTGGCCTGCGAGGGCGACGGGCGCAGCGGCAAGCGGGTCCAGGTTCTCTATCTGCACGAGTACGGCACGCCCAGCCGGCACGCCGACTTCGCCGGCTCGGTCCGCACCTGGGCGGCCGGGATCGACCAGATCTTCGACCAGAGTGCCGGAGAGACCGGCGGGTCGCGGCACATCCGCTACGTGACCGACGCGCAGTGCCGGGTGGACGTCGCCGAGGTGCAGCTGCCGGGCGACGCACTCGACTCGTTCGCCACCAGCATCAAGGCACTGACCAAGCTCGGGTACAACCGCACCGACCGCAAGTACCTGATGTTCGCGGACTCCAACGTCTACTGCGGAATCGCCACCTACGTCGCCGACTCACGGCGCGGCCCCAGCAACCGGAATAACGGCGGGCCGTCGTACGGCCGGGTCGACTCGGGGTGCTGGAGCGCCGCAATGGCCGCCCACGAGCTCACCCACTCGCTCGGCGCGGTGCTCACCGACTCGCCGAACGCGAGCGGCGGCGGCAGCTGCCTGGACGACTACGACTTGCTCTGCGGCAAGGACCGCTCGGGCAAGCCGGTGCGCAACGTGTGCCCGAAGAAGCACGAGAGCCGCCTCGACTGCGGGCACGACGACTACTTCAGCACCAACCCGAAGCCGGGCAGCTATCTCGCCGAGCACTGGAACATCGCGCAGAGCGACTTCCTGCTGCGCGGTGACGGTGGCGACGACATCCCGGATGCGGTCGGTGCGCCGGAAGCCACCGCCCTGCCGCCCGCACGGGCCCAGCCGACCTCGCCCGCGCCGAGCCCGTCCGCGGTGACGCCGAGCCCGTCGGCCACCGTCGAACCGGGCGAGGCGGACGGCGGCGGCGACGCCCCGCCCTCCACGCCGGTCAGCCCGTCCGCGCCGGCCGGCCCCACCGACGACCCGTCGCTGCTGCCCGGCCTGCCCGCCGACGCCGCGGCGGTCGCGGCCCGGGTGCTCAATGCGGCCGCACCGCCGGGCGGCAGCCCGCTCGCCGCCCCCGGCCCGGTCGAGGCTGTGCTCGAGGTGCGCGGCGCGACCAGCAGCGCCGTTCGGCTCACCTGGAGCGCGGCCGCGCCGGACGCGACCTACGAGGTCTGGGTGGGCGACGCGCCGATCGCCACCACGAAGGCCACCCGGGCCCGCCTGATCGGCCTCAAGCCGGACACGAAGTACCAGGTCACCGTGAAGTCCAGGACGGCGTACACGGCGCGGGCGGCAGCCGAGACGGCGCCCGGCGCCCGGCCCGCGCAGAGTTCCTGGTTCACCCTCACCAACGCGCTGACCGGCGGAGCCGCCGACCTGTACGCGGCCCGGACGGCGAACGGCACCCCGATCACCATCAGCGGCGCCGACGACGACGCCCAGCAGCAGTGGAAGCTGGTGCCGTCCGGCAACCGAAACTACTCGCTGGTGTCCCGGGCGAGCGGGAAGTGCGTGGTCCCGCTGAGCGGACAGCCGGCGGCCGGGTCGCCGCTGGTGCAGGGCGACTGCGCCGGCGAGGCCGCAGCGGTGTGGTCGCTGCAGGCGTCCGAGTACGGCTTCACCCTGCGCCTCGGCGACCTGGTCGCCGGCGTGGGCTCGCAACGCTTCGGTGCGCACCGGGTGCTCGTCCTGCAGAACAGCAACGGGCAGCGGCATCAAAGCTGGACCGCAGTACCCGACTAGGCGGGAGGCAGGGGCATGCGCGACACGCTCAGTAGGCCGGAGACCGAGCCCGAGGAGGGCCCGGCCCGATTCAACAAGCGCCGACTGGTGCGCTGGATCGCGATCCTGACGATCGGCATCATCGTGGTCCTGGCCGTCTGGCAGGAGCCGCTGTACGCCTTGAAGGTCCCCTAGGCCCCTAGGCCCCTAGGCCTTCGCTACCACGTAGGCGTCGATCTCGGCCAGCAGGGTGGCCTTGGCGGCCGGCGACCCGAAGCTCTGCTCGACCGCGGCCCGCGCCAGGCCGCCGACGCCGTGCGCGTCCAGGCCCAGCAGCTGAGCCGCCACCGCGTACTCCTGGACCAGCGTGGTGCCGAACATCGGCGGATCGTCCGAGTTGATGCTGACCGGCACCCCGGCGCCGACCAGGGTGGCCAGCGGGTGTTCGTCGAGCGAGGCCACCGCCCGGGTCCGCAGGTTCGAGGTGGGGCTGACCTCGAGCGCGATCCGGTGCTCGGCCAGGTGCGCCAGCAGGGCCGGGTCGTTCGCCGCCGAGATGCCGTGCCCGATCCGCTCGGCGCCGAGGTCGCGGACGGCGTCCCAGATCGTCTCCGGGCCGGTGGTCTCCCCCGCGTGCGGCACGCTGTGCAGACCGGCCGCGCGGGCCTGCTCGAAGTAGGGCTTGAACTGCGACCGCGGTACCCCGATCTCAGGACCACCCAGACCGAAACTGATCAAGCCGTCCGGGCGCTCGTCCAAGGCGATCCGGAGGGTCTGTTCGGCGGCCGGCAGCCCGGCCTCGCCCGGGATGTCGAAGCACCAGCGCAGCTCGATGCCGAAGTCGGCGGCGGCGCTGCGGCGGGCGTCCTCGATGGCCGCGCAGAACGCCGGCGCCGGGATGCCGCGCTTCACGCTGGAGTACGGGGTGACGGTCAGCTCGGCGTACCGCACCTGCTGGCCGGCCAGCTCTCGGGCCACCTCGTAGGTCAGCGTCCACACGTCCTGGTCGTCGCGGATCAGATCGACCACGGTCAGGTAGACCTCGATGAAGTGGGCGAAGTCGCGGAACGCGAAGTAGTCGGCGAGGGCGGCCGGGTCGGCCGGCACCGGCGACTTCCCCTCGTGCCGGGCGGCCAGCTCGGCCACGATCCGCGGCGAGGCCGAGCCGACGTGGTGCACGTGCAGCTCGACCTTGGGCAGTCCGGCGATGAACGAGGTCAGGTCGGTCATGATGTCCCTTCTGGACGGTGATCGGGGTCCGGGGTCACCGAGCGCTGCGCCGCGGTCCGGGCCACCACGAAGACACGGCGGAACGGGAACGCGACATACCCATGAGCCACCGGATAGGCGGCCGCGAGCTCCCGCCCGAGGTCCACGCGGAGGTCCCGCCAGGCATTCTCCTCGAGGACGGCCTTGACGGGCCGCAACGCGGTCCCCTCCAGCCAGCGCAGCACCGGGTGCTCCGGGCCGTCGTCGGGCAGCAGGTGCAGGTAGGTCGTCGACCAGGCGTCGACCGTCGCGCCCGCTGCCAGTAGCAGGTTCGCATAACCCTCGGGCTCGTCGACCGGCGCTTGCCTGGTCACGTGCCCGGCGCCGCGGGCGTCCGCCAGTCGCCGCAGGATCCGGTGCGACGGCGCGTCGAAGTTGCCCGGCACCTGCATCGCGAGCCAGGCGCCGGCCGGCAGCTCGGCGGCCCACCGGGCGAGCAGGTCGCGGTGTCCCGGAACCCACTGCAGGACGGCATTGGTGACCAGCACGTCGACGTCCGACCCCGGCGTCCACTCGCGCACGTCACCGAGCCGGAAGTCGACCGGCCCGCCGGGCGCGACCGCCTTCTCGATCATCTCGGGCGAGGAGTCGACCCCGGTCACCCGCGCGGCCGGCCAGCGCTCGGCCAACGTCCGGGTCAGCTCGCCGGGCCCGCAGCCGAGATCGGTGACGGCCCCCGGCCGGTCGGCGCCGATCCGGGCCACCAGGTCGAAGAAGGGGCGGGAACGCTCCGCGCCGAAGCGACGATAGACGGCCGGATCCCACATGACCAACCCCCAAACCGTACGTACGTTTTGGAAAACGCTAGCAGGTGTACGGCCGGCGTACGGGGGTAGGGTCAGGTCGTGGAAAATCGCAGTTTTCGTAGGATGGGCCGGACCGTCGGGGTCGTCGGACTGGGTGCCTGGCAGTTGGGCGCCGACTGGGGCGAGGTGAGCGAGGCCGATGCGCACGCGACGCTGCAGGCCGCCGTCGACGCCGGGGTCACCTTCATCGACACCGCCGACGTCTACGGCGATGGCCGCAGCGAGCAGATCGTTGGCTCGTTCGCGAAGGGCAAGCCCGACCTGACCGTCGCCACCAAGATGGGCCGGCGGATGGCGCAGGAGCCGGGAAACTACACATTGGACAACTTCCGCGCCTGGACCGACCGGTCGCGGACCAACCTGGGTGTCGACACGCTCCACCTGGTCCAGCTGCACTGCCCGCCCAGCCCGGTGTTCGCCAGCGACGCGGTCTACGACGCCCTCGACACCCTGGTCGACGAGAAGCGGATCGCGGCGTACGGGGTGAGCGTCGAAAAGGCGGACGAGGCACTCGCCGCGATCGCCCGGCCGGGGATCGCGAGCGTGCAGATCATCCTTAACGCGTTCCGGCTCAAGCCGCTGGAGCGGGTGCTTCCGGCCGCCGCCGAGGCCGGTGTCGGGATCATCGCGCGGGTGCCGCTCGCTAGCGGTCTACTCTCCGGGCGGTACGACGAGAACACCACGTTCGCCGCCGACGATCACCGCAACTACAACCGAACGGGCGACGCCTTCGACGTCGGCGAGACGTTCTCCGGTGTCGACTTCCGCGTCGGACTCGAGGCGGTGCGCCGGTTGCGGCCGCTCGTCCCGGAGGGGGCAACGATGGCCCAGTTCGCGCTGCGCTGGATCATCGACCAGCCCGGCCTCACGGTGGTCATTCCGGGGGCGCGTAACCCGGAGCAGGCGCGGGCCAACGCGGCCGCGGCCGGCCTCGCGCCGCTTCCGGCGAGCACTTTGACGGCGGTCTCCGACATCTACGACGAGCTGATCCGGCCACAGGTGCACGACAAATGGTGAACGAAACACCGCACACCTCCGATGACCCGGCCGGCCCGGTGCGCACCCTCAAGGGCTGGCTCCCGATGTCGCTCGGCGTCCTCGCGATCGTCGTCGGGGCACTGTGGACGCTGCAGGGGCTGGACGTGGTCACCGACAGCCGGATGAGCGACGTGCGGCTCTGGGCGATCATCGGCCCGATCGTGGCCGTGGCGGGCCTCGTGCTGGTCGTCGCCGGGGTTCGGCGGCGCACTCGCGCCAAGCGCGAGCAACAATGGCAATAATGCGATGAACAAAACCCCCGCACTCTCCGGAGAGTGCGGGGGCTTTTCGATCTGGCCGATCTCCGCCAGGCGATCGGCAGCCGGCCTCACGACCGACCGGGGTCTCAGAGCGGGCGAACCTGCTCCGCCTGCGGGCCCTTCTGGCCCTGGGCAATCTCGAATTCGACCCGCTGGTTCTCCTCCAGAGAGCGATAACCGCTCATCTCGATGGCCGAGAAGTGGACGAACACGTCAGCACCCCCGCCGTCGACGGTGATGAAGCCGAAGCCCTTGTCTGCGTTGAACCACTTCACGGTTCCCTGCGCCATACTGCACTCTCCCTCTGAAATGCCGACCCCGCGATGCCCCGGGCCGATGACCGTTTTCGAGCAGCGGCGCCGTGAGGCGGCCTTACAGAGGACGTCCCATCCACCCTCCGTCCTTCGGCACCCTCACGGTGCCATCGGACGTGGGTGGAAGCAGCGAACCACGTACGCAAAAACTGGGCACACTGTACCTGAAAATCGGCCGGTAAAGCTGCCCCCTCAAGCGAATCCAATGAAGTCGGTGGATACGGAAAAGGGCCCCCACTTCGCCCTAGCGATGTGGGAGGCCCACCCTTCCGCGGAGGCGCTGGAAGGGCACCGTTTACTAAACGTCAGTCAGGCCATTGACCTGTCAGTTTGCGCATCCCGGAAGCGCCGCCTCGATCGACGGCCGCCTTAACGAGAGCAAAGATTGCGCCCTGTAGCGCGGCCGCCGCAAGAACCTCGCCCCAGCCGCGATCCTCATCGGTGGCGTTCGGCGCATCATCGTCGCCGGCGGCCATCTTCCAGATCTCTTTGAAGACGAACCCGGCGAGCGTGCCGGCGCCGATACCGAGCAGCAGCCCGACCGGCTTGTACGCAATCTTGTTGAGCTTGCCGCTCACCGGCGTCCTCCTCGAACAATCAGAATGACCCCCACGAGTGCCACCACGCCGGCGAAGACGAGGGACACCGGCACCGGGCTCTGCCGCACCCGGGACTGAGCAGTCGCGGCGAGTTCCCGCGGGTCGGTCTCGTTGATCTGGTCGGCGGCCTGTGCCGTGGCGGCGCGCACCCGGCCGGTGGCGGCGACGGCCGCACCGCGTACCTTGTCGGCAGCCTCCACCGCCTGAGCCTTGACCCGCAGCTTGGTCTGCTCCACCTGGTCCTTGGCCCGGGCCTTGACGTCGGCCTTGGCCGCCAGCGCCTGCACGGTCTCGCCCAGCTCGCTGCGGGTCTGCTTGATCTCCGCCCGCAGCTCGGCGACCGACGGCTTGGTCGGCGTGCCGTTGTCGCTCATCGGTTACCCCGATCCCGCACCGCGTGCTTGACCTCGTCGACGTCGGCCTTGACGCTCGCGATCGCCGCCTTCGGTTCCGGCGGCACCGCCTTGGTCACCTGCTTCTTGCCAATCAAGCCGAGGATTCCGGCGATCAGGAACAGCGAAGCGGTGATGATCAGGGCGGCGAGCCACAGCGGAAGGAACAGATCGAACACGATGATCAGCGTGGCGACCAGCGCACCGACGCCGTAGACGGCGAGAACGCCGCCACCGCCGAAAAGGCCGACTCCGATGCCGGCGTGCTTACCCTTCTCCGCTAGTTCCGCCTTGGCCAGCGCCAGCTCGTCCCGGACGAGGCGCGAGATCTGTTCGCTCGCGCGCTGCACCAACTCCGCGGTGGACTGCTCGGCGACCGGGGTCGCCGGCGCTCCGTTCAGGACATCGGCCATCGTGTCCCCCTTTCTGTGTCCCGTCTATGCCCTGTTCAAGCCGGAGTCAATCCTCTTGCCCAGAACCCACCGTCAGCGTTTCACGACGACCGGTACAGGGTCCTCCGGACCGGTGAACACGGCGGCACGCTCTTCGCCGTCCTGGTCACCGGAGAAGACCCGGCCATCGGCGGGCACGTCGCGCTCGGGCTGCGCTTTCGGCTCCGGCGCCGAGACGAGAGCGGCCACGGAGATGTCGTTGCGGACGCGCGGCAGCACGTCGCGGTGATGGTCCCAGACGTACGCCACCAGGCGCTCGCGGACCAGGCAGCGTAGGTCCCAGACGGCCGGCGCGTCCGCCGCGCTGACCAGCGCCCGCAGCCGCACCATGCCGCCGAGCGCCTCGGTGACCTGAAGCACACAGACCCGGCCGTCCCTCAGCTCGGAGCCCTCGCACACCGCCCGCAACTCGGCCCGCATCGGTTCCACCGGCACCGACCAGTCCACGTCCAGCTCGGCCGTGCCAAGCACCGCCGAGCCGGTCCGCGTCCAGTTCTGGAACGGCTTGGTCGTGAAATACGAGGTAGGCAGGATCAGCCGGCGGTCGTCCCAGATCTGCACCGCGACATAGGTCAGGGTGAGCTCCTCGATGCGGCCCCACTCCCCCTCGACGACCACCACGTCGTCGACCCGGACCGCGTCGCTGAACGCGAGCTGGAGCCCGGCGAAGACGTTGCCGAGCATGCTCTGCGCGGCCAACGCCGCGATGACGCTGACGACGCCGGCCGAGGCGAGCACGCTGGCCCCGATCGCCCGGATCCCGGGGAACGTCATCAGCACCACGCCGAAGGTGAGGACGATGATGCCGGCCACGGTGACCCGGCGCAGGATCACCACCTGGGTCTTGAGCCGACGGCGCTTGAGGTTGTCCGGCACGTCGGTACGCCAGCGGGCCAGGGCCGCGTCCTCGAGCACCAGCACCAGAGCGGCGATCAGCCAGGCGAGTGCCGCGATGAAGCAGATCACCAGGGCATGCAGCACAGCGCCGCGGCCCGGGAACTCCCCGGCCGCGGCGCGGACCGCCTGCTGGACGGCGAAGACGGCGACCGTCGAGAGGAACGGGTGGTGCGCGGTGCGGGCCAGGTCGGCAGCGAGCACTGACCGTCGGCCGAACCGGGCGACCAGCCAGTGCAGGGCCTCGACGACCACGATCGCGAGTCCCGTCGAGGCGACGATGACGAGCAGGGCGGTCATAACGCGGGACACTTGCTCTCTCCTCAGGAAGGTTGCGAGGACCAGCGACCCATCTTCCCCCGGGGTCACCGGCCCGCAACGCTCCGCCACCGAGGTCGGAGTTAGCTCACACTTTCAGTACCTCACACCTTGCGGTATTTGGCCTGCGCGAAGCAATAGACGCCGAATGCCGCGATGCCGACAGCCACCAGGCCCAGCACCCAGACGCCCCAGCTGTACGAGGCCAGCGCCTTGAGCCCGGCGTCCAGGCCACGGGCCTTGTCCGGCTGGTAGGTCACGGCGGCCGTGATCACCAGGATGCCGGCGGCGGTGTACGCGGTGCCCTTGGCCATGTAGCCGGCCATGCCGAGGCGCAGTGTCGACTTCCGCACCGACGGTGCCATCTGCTCGGTGTTCAGGTGCTTGGCGAACTTCTTCTGCCAGCCGTAGATGAACATGCCGATGCCGACACCGGCCACCACCAGCCCGATCAGTCCGACCAGCCAGCGCCCGCCGGTGGCCGCCATCAGGCCGGCCGACTTGTTCTCCTGGTTGTCACCCATCGACGCGTTCGCGCCGGAAATCACCTTGTAGGCGGTGAAGGCCAGGTAGGTGTAGAGGATCGCGCGCACGCCGGAGAGCACCCGCTCGGCGATCGCGCGGCGGTTGGACAGCCCGCTCTCCCCGATCGCGGCCTCGAAGGCCTGCCAGATCGCCATCGCCACCAGGCCGACCGCGATCGCCGCCAGGAGCGCCTTGCCGTAGCTCTGGCCGGCGAGGGACTGGAGCGCACCCGACTGGTCACTCTCCTGCTTGGAGCCGCCGAACGCGACCTGCAGGGCGATCCAGGCGAAGAGCAGGTGGATGATGCCGTAGCCGACGAAGCCGGCGCGGGCCATCATCTCCAGCGGCTTGCTGTCGGCGGCGCGGGAGACGGTTTGCTTGACGTTCGTGGTGGCGGAGGACATGGGGAGGTATTGACCCACCAGGACTTTTCTCAAACCCGTGCGGGACCCGGCCATCTGTGCTACTTGGAAACCTGGAGCCCGATCGTGTCGCCGGTGATGTTGTCCAGCGACACCTGCAGCCCGCCGACCTCCACCGCCTGCTGACCCTTGGTCAGCTGGATCTGCTCGCCCGCGATGTCGAGCGTCACCGTGTTCGCGTCGGCGCTGACGAACTTCGCCTCCACGCCGAGGAAGCTGGCGCTCGCGTTCACCTCCCGCTCGATGGTGACCGTGCACTGGTCCAGCCCGCAGTCGACGTTGTCGCTGCTACAGCCCGCGAGAAAGGCGAGGCCGAGGGTGGCGGAGGCAAGTGCGGCGGCGAGCCGCCGGTGAGGTGTCAGCACACCCATGAGGGTACGGGGGTGGCGCGAACCGAGCGCCTAAGCTGTCCCCATGAGCGACATCGACGTTCGCGAGAATGCCGCCGGTCACCGCCTCGAGCTCCTCTTGGACGGCGAGGTGGCCGGTTTCGCCGACTACCGCGTCCGGGACGACGTCACGATCGTCACGCACAGCGAGGTGGACCGCCGCTTCCGCGGCCAAGGGCTGGGCAACGAGCTCGCCTCCCGGACCCTCGATCTGCTACGGGCGCGGGGCGCGACGGTCCGGCCGTCCTGCCCGTTCTTCGCGCGCTACGTCGCCGATCACCCGGAGTACGACGACATCGTGGAGGCGTGACCATGCCGGTGTCCGCCGCGGTGCTCGCCACGTCCGGAGTCGACTGGTCCCAAATGCACGCCGTCCGCCTGCTCGGCGTCGCGCTGGCCGCGCTGATCATGTGGTGGGCGATCCGCCGCATGTTCGGCGGCCGGAAGTAGGGGCTCCCGCGCCTGGTACGTATAGGTGAGCAGAGCAAGCTTGCTCTGCTCACCTATACGCACCAGGGCCCTCACCTATACGTACCAGGGCCCGGCGTTTGCCGACGATGCCGGCGGGGAAAACCGGCGGCACCATGAAGCTACCCGTCTATGGCCCCCGCCTTCGCAAGGTTGCCCGCCGGCACTTCGGATGGCCTTCCCTGCGGCCCGGCCAGTTCAAACCGAT
>DASWMR010000176.1:0-5481 GCA_036399635.1 Actinoplanes sp.
ACCTCGTCCGATATGAGTGTGACTTGTCACCCCGGTCAGCGAGGCGTTTTCCCGCATATGCACCTGACGTACACCCGTTCGGCCCCCGACAGCTGACCACTATGCCCGGAACTACCGGGCTATACGTATTTGAGGGACAACGTTGCGTAATCACCCAACTACAGAGCATGATGGTCCGGCGAGACATCTCGCACGACGTCTGCACTGCTTGGGGGACATGAGCACGCGGGCGTCCGGGGGGTAACGCAAGGGGGGACGTGTACAGATGGGGATGATCAGCGACTGGCCCAGCATGGCGGCGTGTCAGAGTGGCGACCCTGACGCGCTTTTCGTGCAGGGCGCCGAGCAGAACGTGGCGAAGAGAATTTGCCGCAGCTGCCCGGTCCGCTACGAGTGCCTCGCCGACGCCCTGGACAACCGGATCGAGTTCGGCGTCTGGGGAGGCATGACGGAACGGGAGCGGCGGGCTCTACTGCGCCGGCACCCGCATGTGGCGAGCTGGCGAAAGATGTTCGAGGCCGCGATGCGGGAGAAGGGCGCCGACAAGGTGCTTGTCCCCACCCGCTGATCGGGATCCGCTCAGGCGAGCAGCCCACCGATCGTCCGCAGCCCGTCGACGTCATGGACGTCGGCGGGCTGCGCCATTACCGACACCGACGGCACCGCGGGGAAAGCGTCGCCGAAGGTGGCAGCCACCCGCAGCTCCCGCTCGGTCTGCCGGACCAGCGCGGCGTGGATCCGCAGCGCGTCCGCGGTCATCTGGTGATCACCGGCCGCCGCCAGGACGTCCGCGGCGGCCTCGCTGTCGGCCGCGGAGAGCGCGTCGGCCGCCGATTCGTGCATCCGGTTGAGCACCAGGCCGGCGAGCGGCATCCGCTCGGCCACCAGCCGCTCCGCGAAGTACGCCGCCTCCCGCACCGCATCCCGTTCCGGCGCCGCGACCAGCAGGAATGCGGTCTGCGGGTCTTGCAGGATCCGGTACGTCTCGTCGGCGCGCTGCCGGAAACCGCCGAACATCGAGTCCAGCGCGGCCACGAAGCCGGACAGGTCGGTCAGCAACTGGGCGCCCAGGACCTTCTGGACCACCCGGGAGAACAGCCCGAACGACGCGGTGACCAGGCTGAACATGCTGCGGCCGCCGGACCGGGCGGGAGCGAGCAGCATCCGCAGCATCCGCCCGTCGAGGAAGCGGGACAGGCGGGCCGGCGCGTCCAGGAAGTCGAGTGCCGAGCGGGACGGCGGGGTGTCCACCACGATGAGGTCCCACTCGTCGGTGGACCGCAGCTGGCCGAGCTTCTCCATCGCCATGTACTCCTGGGTGCCGGCGAAGGTGGAGCTCATGGCCTGGTAGAACGGGTTCGCGAAGATCTCCGTGGCGCGCTGCGGCGTGGTGTGCTGCTGCACCACCTCGTCGAACGTGCGCTTCATGTCGAGCATCATGGCGTGCAGCTCGCCGCCCGACTCGGTGTCGATTCCCTTGACCTGGCGGGGCGTGTTGTCCAGCTCGCTCAGGCCCATGGACTGGGCCAGTCGGCGGGCCGGGTCGATGGTGAGCACGACGGTGCGGCGCCCGTGCACTTCCGCCGCGCGCAGGCCGAGCGCGGCCGCGGTGGTCGTCTTGCCCACCCCGCCGGCGCCGCAGCAGACGATGATGCGGGTCGTCGGGTCGGCGAGTAGACCGTCGACATCCAGCCGTTCAGCGGTCAATTCAGCCACTACTCCAGAGTAATCCGTACCTGATCCCGCGCACGGGTCTGAGCCGGGTCATGCACGCATGAGGACGGCGGCCAGCTCGTCCAGCCCGCTCTGGTTCACCCCCTGGGGCAGCAGCGGCAGCTCGACCAGCCGGTGACCCGCGTCGGCCAGCTCGGTGCGCAGGGACTCCTCCAGCTCGTACCGGGTGAGGTAGGCCTTGGCCTCGGCGGCCAGCCCAGTCACCGTCGCCGGATCCGTCGCCAGGCCGGCCTCGGACAGGCCGCGCCGGAGCTCGGCCTTGGTCACCTTGCCGCCGGCGAGCAGGGCCGGGCGGGCGCCGTTCACGATGATCCGGCCCACCGGGATGTGCAGCGCGGTGAGCTCGGCGATCGCGTCGAGGGTTTCCTGTACCGGCATCTCCTCGAGCAGCGTGACCACGTGCACCGAGGTGATCGGCGAGCGGAGCAGCGAGGCGACCCCCTCGCTCTGCGTTTTGATCGGGCCGATCTTGGCGAGTCGGGCGGTCTCCGCTGTCACGTTGAGAAACCGGCCGATCCGGCCGGTCGGCGGAGCGTCCAGAACCACCGCGTCGTACGCGCGCCGGCCGTCGGAAGACCGGGTGGTCGCCTCCTTGACCTTCCCGGTGAGCAGCACGTCGCGCAGGCCCGGGGCGATGGTGGTGGCGAAGTCGATCGCGCCCACCTTGCGCAGGGCCCGGCCGGCGGCGCCCAAGTGGTAGAACATGTCCAGGTATTCGAGGAGGGCCTCCTCGGGGTCCACGGCCAGCGCCCGGACCTCACCGCCGCCGGCCACCTTGGCGATCCGCAGCTCCTGGTAGGGCAGCGGCTCGATCTCGAAGAGCTGGGCGATGCCCTGCCGGCCCTCCACCTCGACCAGCAGCGTGCGCCGGCCACCCGCGGCCAGGCCCAGCGCCAGCGCTGCCGCGACACTGGTCTTACCGGTGCCGCCCTTGCCGGTTACCACGTGCAGCCGCGCCGGCCACCTGTTGACGTGCTCGCCCATGACTCAACGGTACGGCCGTCGGTCAGCCCGCCACGTCGCAGACCAGCCATCCGGACTTACGAATCACCGTGAACTGGAGTTGCTGCTCGGCCGTCTTCTCGTCCGCGGTGGCCATGGTGATCTTGACGGCGACCTCAGCGTGGTCCTTCGCGTTGCCGGACACCGCCGGCTCCGCCCAGCGGAAGACCGGGTCCTGGTAGCCGGACGAGTAGGCCTTGATCTCCTCGACCCGGTTCGCGATCTTGTCTTCGTCGCGCGCCTCGCGGCAAACCAGGTCCTCCGCGGCGGTCGGGTCCTGCTGGGTGTAGACGGCGGTGAGGAAACGGTCGACCGCGGTCGCCGGGTCCGGCGAGCCGGGATTGTCGGCATCGCGCAGCAGGAAGTACGCCGACAGGGCGCCCCCGCCGCAGAGGAGCACCGTCGCCACCAGCGCGAGTGACACCCACAGCCCGCCTCGCCGCCGCTGCGGGGACGGCATGAGCGGCGTCTCCCAGGCGGGTCGGCCCTCGCCGGACCAGATCGGATCGGCTTGGGCAGGGGTTTCAGCCGGCACCGAAGAGAACTCCGCCGGGGGCGACTGCTGCCAACCGAGATGCTCGGGCGGCTGGGTCTGCCACTGGCCGGGCGCCTCATGCTGAGCGTGCCACCCACCATCCGAGGCCTGCGGCTGCTGCCAATCGGCCTCCGGGAAGGACCCCGGATGCGGCTGCTGCCACCCGAGGTCCGGGGAGGCGGGCTGATGCGGTTGCTGCCAGCCGGCCTCCGGGGGAGTGGTGGACCAACCGGAACCGGGAATGACCTGGGTGTTCTCGTACCCGACCGCGGGCTGCTGCGCGGTGTCGCCGAAATCGATCGCCGGCATGCCCGCCGTCGGCCGCTCGTCGGCGAACGCGCCGGGCGGCGGCCACTCGACCGCGACCGGCGCGGGCGGGGCGTCGATGAAGTCGACGGCCGCGGGGGCCGCATCGAAGTGCGGCGGTTCCGGCGGCGGGATCGGCTCGCTCGGCGGGATGGGCTGCGGCGGCTCGGGGTCGGGTGACGGCACCGGTGCGGGCTCCGGATGACCCGGGTGGCCGCCCTGCGGGTGCGTCATGTCGTCCTCCGTGCTCTCCCCGGTCGCTCCGATGTGTCCGTGGGGCCTCAGCCTAGCCAAACCGGCCGGGCCGCGGGTCCTAAGCTGACGCGGTACCCGACGATTAGGGAGTATCCAGGCGATGCAGAAGTGGGAGTACGTGACCGTGCCCCTGCTGGTCCATGCGACCAAGCAGATCCTCGACAACTGGGGCGAGGACGGCTGGGAGCTGGTCCAGGTCGTCCCGGGGCCGAACCCGGAGCAGTTGGTGGCATACATGAAGCGGGCGAAAGCGTGACGACGCCGATTGCGGGTGAGGGCGCCGTGGACGCGTACGCCCGGCTTGCCGAACTTGGTCTTACCCTGCCGGCGGTGGTCCCGCCGCTGGCGGCCTACGTCCCGGCCGTGCAGTCCGGAAATTACGTGTACGTCTCCGGGCAGGTCCCGCTGGTCGAGGGCAAGCTGCCACTGACCGGCAAGGTCGGCGCTGAGGTCACCGAGGAGCAGGCCGCCGACCTGGCCCGGATCTGCGCGCTGAACGCGCTGGCCGCGATCGAGGGGCTGGTCGGTCTGGGCCGGATCGTCAAGATCGTCAAGTTGACCGGGTTCGTGGCGTCCGCGCCCGGCTTCACCGGCCAGCCCGCGGTCATCAACGGCGCGTCCGACCTTTTCGGTGATGTCCTCGGTGAGCAGGGCCGGCACGCACGCAGCGCGGTCGGCGTCGCGGAACTGCCGCTCGGCGCCCCGGTCGAGGTGGAGGTCATCGCGGAGGTCGAGTGAGGGCGTGACCGGCAGCCGCAACAAACGTGACCGGCAGCGAAAAACACAGAGGATTTGCCAAGATTTACCGTTCCGTCGCTTTGCGTAACCTAAGCGACCCCTGAGATCGCACACCCGGTCCTCGGCTTCACCCCCCTGCGCGACGTACGATTTCGCGCATGGGGGGTGCTGAGTTCGACGGCCTACCGGCCTGGGTGACGCTTCTGCGCGCCCCGAATCCCGGCCCGATGACCCTGGACGGCACGAACACCTGGATTCTGCGCGCACCCGGCGAGGAAGTCGGGGTGGTGATCGACCCCGGCCCGCGGGACGAGCACCATCTGAGCCGGATCGCCGAGCACGGCCCCTTTCGGTTCATTCTCGTCACGCACGGTCACCACGACCATGTCGAGGGCGCGCCTCGGCTGTCCGAGCTGCTCGGCGGCACCCCGGTCCGCGCCGCCGAGGCGGCACACTGCGTCGGCGCCGAGCCGCTGACCCCGGATGAGCAGCTGACCGGGTACCTCCGGGTGCTGGCCACCCCGGGGCACACCGCCGACTCGGTGTGCTTCCTGGCCGGGGCGGACGGCGACCGGACCATGTTCACCGGCGACACGATCCTCGGACGCGGCACCACGGTCGTGGCTGCGCCCGACGGCGACCTGGCGGCGTACCTGGAAAGTCTTGATCTTCTGGCCGGGTTCGACGGTGTCCCGATGCTGCCCGGGCATGGCCCGGCGCGGCCGGATGTCGCCGATGTCGCCCGGCTCTACCGCGAGCATCGGCGGGAGCGGCTCGCCCAGGTGGCGGCCGCGATGGCGGCCGGCGCGGACACCCCGGCGAAGATCGTCGACCGGGTCTATCCGGACATCGAGCCCGGTCTGCGGTTCGCCGCGGAGTGGTCCGCCGCCGCCCAGTCGAATTACCTCCGT
>DASWMR010000177.1:0-3531 GCA_036399635.1 Actinoplanes sp.
TGACGTCGTCGACCTCCCAGCCGCGCTCGATGAGCCCGGCCTCCAGCGTCTCCGTGGCGATGTCGGCGCGCGGCAGCAGCACCCGGCCGACCGGGTCGAGGATCTCGTCGTGCGGCGAGAACTCGGCGAGCAGGCCCTCACTGGACTGGTCGTCGGCGGGGATCAGCTCGGGCTGGATGCCGAACGCGCGTACGGCGTCGGCGGTGGCCTCGCCGATGCAGGCGATCTTCACGCCGCCGAAGTGGCGGGCGTCGAGGCCGTGCTCGTCGAACTTCTCCCAGACCGCGCGGACCGCGTTCACCGAGGTGAAGACGACCCAGGCGTACCGGCCGTCGACCAGGCCCTTGACCGCGCGCTCCATCTGCGCCGGGGTGCGCGGCGGCTCGACCGCGATCGTCGGCACCTCGCACGGGATCGCACCATAGGCCCGCAGGCGCGCGCTCATCGCGCCGGCCTGCTCCTTGGTGCGCGGGACCAGCACCTTCCAGCCGTACAGCGGGCGGTTCTCCCACCAGCTCATGGCGTCGCGCTCGGCGACGTCGGCGCCCACCGACAGGACCACCCGGCCGGTGAAGCCGAGCGCCGCCGCGACGAAGCTGTCGACCGTGGAGGTCGTCGTGTACTGCGTCTCGCCGGTGCCGTCGCCGGTCACCGCGACCGGCGTACCCGGCTCGACACCCGCGGCCAGCAGGCCGTCGCGGACACCGGCAAGGTCACCTGCGTCGACCGCCACGGCGAACGAGCCCTTCTGGGCGGCCGCGGCGAGCGCGTCGAAATCCAGCAGGGTGATGTCGCCGACGTCGGCCGTGGTGCGCACGCCGGGCAGTGGTACGCCGGCGTAGGTGGCGACACCCTCGGCCTGGCCCAGGCCGGGCACGACCTCGAAGTGCACCGCGGTGCGGGCGACCGCCTGCACCTCCTTGACCACGGACTCGTGGCCGAACGGGTCGCCGGACACCAGGTGCACGGCGGAGAGACCGGATTTGGCGGCGGAGAGCAGCACCTTGGCGACGTCGCCTGGTGCTCCCTCGGCCGGGCTGAACTGCGCGTCCTGCTTGGCCTCCGCACGAATCGCGGTCAACAGCGATTCGGGGACACCCCGGTCGTAGACCACCTGGTCGGCGTCGGTGAGCGCGGCGTGCGCGCGACGAGTCAGCAGCTCGGGATCGCCGGGACCGGCGCCGACGAACGCGATGCGTCCTGCTGGCTTACGGGCGGTGCGGGTGGTCATTCTGTGCTCCCCATCAGGGTATCGGCGCCGGCATCGAGGAGGTCGGCGGCGAGTGCCTTGCCGATCTCCGCCGCGTCGGCGGGCGTTCCGGTACGCGACAGCCGGATGGCTCGAACCCCATCCGGGCTGATCACCGCACCGCGCAGGTAGATCTCGTCGCCGTCTTCGCCCTCGGCGAACTCGGCATGTGCCGCGACCGGGGCGGAGCACCCGGCCTCTAGTGTGGCCAGCATCGCCCGTTCCGCCACGACGGCGGCTCGGGACGGTGCGTGGTCGAGAACGGCCAGCAACTCGACCAGGTCTGCGTCGCCGGACCGGCACTCGATCGCCAGCGCACCCTGAGCCGGGGCGGGCAGCATGAGCATCGGATCCAGCGTTTCCGCGATCTCGGCGACCCTGCCGAGACGCACCACACCGGCCCGGGCGAGAACGACGGCATCCAGATCGGCCTCGGGTCCGTGAACCCGGGCGATGCGGCTGTCGACATTCCCGCGGATCGGCGTGACCTGCAACTGTAGGCCCAAAGCATGCAGTTGCGCGATTCGGCGCACCGCGCCGGTGCCGATGACCGACCCGGACGGCAGCTCAGCGAGCGTGCGACCCTCCCGGGCGATCAGGGCGTCCCGCGGGTCTTCCCGGCTCGGCACGGCGGCAATGTGCAGGCCCGGGTGCTCCGCGGTGGGCAGGTCCTTGTAGGAGTGCACAGCGAAGTCGATCTCGTCGGCCAGCAGCGCGTCGCGCAGCGCGGAGACGAAGACGCCCACGCCCAGCTGGGCCACCGGGGCGGCCGAGCGGTCGCCGGGGGTGACGATCCGGACCAACTCGACCGGGCGGCCGGTCGCCGCGGTCAACGCGTCGGCGGTCTGCTGGGACTGGGCCAGGGCCAGGGCGCTACCGCGGGTACCGAGACGCAGTGGTGTGCTCACGCCTTACCTCCGATCTCGGGCACCGCGTCCGCCTGGGTGGCGTGCGGCACGTCCAGGTCGAACAACTCGCGCAGAAACGCGGCGTACTGATCGCCGCCGGGCTCGGCGGCGAGCCGCCGCACTCGCACGGTGGGCGAATGCAGCAACTGCTGAACGACCCGGTGCAGCGTACGGGAAACGTCGGCCCGTTGCTCCTCGCTGAGCTCCGGTCGGCGGGAGTTGAGCTTGCTCAGCTCGGCGGCGACCACGCCGTCGGCTCGGTTGCGGAGCGCGGCGACGGTCGGCGCGATGTCGGCACCACGCAGCCAACCGAGGAAGTGCTCCACCTCGCTGGCCACGATCTGCTCGACCGCGGCGGTCTCGGCCGCTGCCGGTTGGGTGCGCCGGGAGCCGGCCAGGGTGTCGATGTCGATCACCACGACGCCCTCGACACCTGTCGCGTCCGGGGCGACGTCGCGCGGGACGGCGAGGTCGAGGACGACCAGGGGGGCGGCCGCGGCCAGCCGGGACCGGTCGAGCAGTGGCTCGACCGCCGCGGTCGCCGAGATCACCAGGTCGGCGTCGCGCAACGCGGCGTCCAGGTCTTCGAAGGGGACGGCCGTCGCCCCGTACGCCTCGGCGAGCCGATCGGCCCGCGCCGCGCTCCGGTTGGTGATCTGCAGGGGACCGACGCCCGCCCTGGTCAGGGTGGCGACCGAGAGCGCGCCCATCGCGCCCGCGCCGATCACCAGTGCGGTGCGGCCGGTGAGGTCGCCGAGGTGCGACTCGGCCACCTCGAGCGCGGCGGTGACCACGCTCTGCCCGGCCTTGTCGATGTTGGTCTCGGCGTGCGCCCGCTTGCCGACCCGCAACGTCTGCTGCATCAGCTCGTGCAGCAGACGGCCGGCGGTGTCCGCTTCGGTGGCCGCGTGGTAGGCGTCGCGGAGCTGGCCGAGGATCTGCGACTCGCCCACGACCATCGAGTCGAGGCCTGCCGAAACCCGGAAGGAGTGCAGCACCGCGGCCTCGTCGTAGTGCACGTAGAGGTGCCCGGCCAGCTCGGTGGCGGCGATCCCGGAGACCTCGGAGAGCACGTTGCAGACGTCACCGAGCCCGCCGTGGAAGCCACTGACCGCCGCGTAGATCTCCACCCGGTTGCAGGTGGAAAGGACGACGGCCTCGCCGATGAACGGCTGGCCGACGAGCTTCTGCAGCAGCTCGGGCAGCTCGGCCTCGGAGACGGCCAGGCGTTCCAGCGTGCCGACGTCGGCGGTGCGGTAGGAAGCACCGACACTGAGCAGGTTCACGACCCCACCGCCTCCTGATTAGCCGCCTCGGTGGCGGACCGGCCACCCGGCAACGCGGTCAACGATGCCTTGCGGTGCTCGTGGAACG
>DASWMR010000178.1:0-6764 GCA_036399635.1 Actinoplanes sp.
CAGCCGACAAGCGTCGCCGCCGACGACGGGTTGGCGTTGCGGCACACCCGGGTCTTCGCCGCCGTGCGCTGCGCCCCGCCGGACAACAAGCCGCTGCCCGTCGAGCGCGATACCTGCGCGCCCTGGCTGCACCGCGAGCTGAGCCTGCTCGCGCCGAACCTGCGGGTGGTGGTTGCACTCGGCGCGTTCGCCTGGCAGTCGTGGTGGCCGGCGATGAGTGCCGTCTACCCGGTGCGGCCGCCGGTGCCGCGGCCCAGATTCGCCCACGGCGCCCTGGTCAGCCTGCCCGGCGCACCGCATCTGCTGGGCTGCTTCCACGTGAGCCAGCAGAACACGTTCACCGGCCGGCTCACCCCCGGGATGCTCGACCAGGTGTTCGCCCGTGCGAAGTCGATGGCGGGCCTGGCATGATCTGGCTCAGCCGTCATCCCCTCGAGACACGGATCTGAGCCGCGATGGATCTCGCCGCACTGCGCCGCTGGTGGCCCCTGGCCGCCGTTCTCGCGCTGCTCTTCGGCACCGCGCTGGCGGCGATCCGGTCGTCGCCGCAGCTCGACCAGATCGCCCAGGACGCCGAGCCCACCAAGGCGCCGCTGCTGCCGCCCACCGCGCCCACCGCGACCACCGGCGCTCCGCAGCCGCCCGAGGCCGCGCAGGGCCTGCCCGACTGGATCGGCACCGTCGCCCTGTACGTGCTCGGCGGGGTCGCGATCCTGGTGCTCGCGCTGGCGATCTACGCGCTCGTGCGTGACCGGATGCGCCGCCAGGCCCGCCGGGCCGGCCGCGGCCGGCAGGTCGTCAACCAGCCGCGCACCGCGGAGGAGCTCGTCGCCGCGCTCGACGCCGGCCTCGAGGAGCTCTCCGACACCGACCGTGACCCGCGGCGCGCGGTGATCGCCTGCTGGGTGCGGCTGGAACAGGCCGCGGCTGCGGCCGGCACTCTGCGGCATCCCGGCGACAGCCCCACCGACCTGGTCGGTCGGTTGCTCAATGAGCAGCGGGTGGACGGCCGGGTGCTGGCCGCGCTGCTCGACGTCTACCGCCAGGCGCGCTACGCGTCGCACACCGTCGACGATCAGATGCGCCAGCAGGCGGTGTCCGCCCTGCAGCGGCTACGCGCCGACCTGGGCTCCGGTGTGCCGGCGGGGGCTTTCCGATGAGCGTGGGTGGCCTCGACGATCTCTTCAGCGCGGGCGAGGAGCCGCCGGTCGAGGAGGCCGAGCCGGTCGTCGAGCGCAAGCGGTCCCGGGTCGGCTGGGTGCTGCGCAACGTGCTGCTGATCGTCGGTGCCACGGTGGTCGCCGAGGCGGCGCTGCGGGCCGGCGGCACCAGCGTCTCGGTGCTGCTGTTAGTGGCCGTGTTCACCGGCCTGCGGGTGGTGTTGTTTGCGGTTTCGCAGGTGGCGGCCCCGCCGCGGCCGAAGCGTCGGGCGGACGACGGCGGCCCCGAAGACGGCCCGGCGAGTGATTCGCTGCGGGCGGCGGTCCGCCGCTGGGAGAGAAATCTGGACCGGGCGCACGCCGACGCTGATCTATATTCGCGTAACGTCTTGCCGGTGCTGGCCGAGCTCACCGACGAGCGGTTGCGGCTGCGGCACGGCATCACCCGGGCGTCGGATCCGCGCCGCGCCCGCCAACTGCTCGGCGACCCCCTCTGGGCGGCGCTGCACGATCGCGGCCGGCGTACGCCGAAGGCGCGTGAGTTCGAGAGCTACGTGGACGTGTTGGAACGACTGTGAGAAAGGTGTGCCGGTGACCGAGAAAGCCCTTCCCCCGTTCGAGGTGGGCAGGTTGGCCGGTGCCGTCCTGGACTCCGTCGGCAGCGTTCTGGTCGGCAAGCGCGACTCGCTCGAGCTGGTCCTGGCCGGCATCCTGGCCGGCGGCCACGTGCTGCTGGAAGACCTGCCCGGCCTCGGCAAGACGCTGACCGCGCGCTGCTTCGCGCAGGCCCTCGGGCTCGATTTCCGGCGGCTCCAGTTCACCCCCGACCTGCTGCCCGCGGACGTGACCGGGTCATTCCTCTACGACCAGCGCAAGGGCGACTTCTCCTTCCGGGCCGGCCCGATCTTCACGAACATGCTGCTCGCCGACGAGATCAACCGGACGCCGCCGAAGACCCAGGCCGCGCTGCTCGAGGCGATGCAGGAGAAGCAGGTGTCGGTGGAGGGCGTCACCTACCGGCTCGACCCGCCGTTCCACGTGCTCGCCACCGCCAACCCGATCGAGTACGAGGGCACCTACCCGCTGCCCGAGGCCCAGCTCGACCGGTTCATGCTGCGGGTCTCCTTCGGCTACCCGACCGCCGAGGAGGAGTGGGAGGTGCTGCGCCGCCGGATGTCCCGCCGGCAGGAGGAGAGCTTCCTGCAGCCGGTGGTGGACGCTGCGACGCTGCAGTCGATGCAGGCCTCGCTCGAGACGGTGGCCGTGGAGGACTCGATCGGCCGCTACATCGTGTCGCTCGCCGCGGCCACCCGCGAGCACGCCTCGGTGCTGGTGGGTTCGTCGCCTCGCGGTTCGCTCGCGCTGTTGCTGCTGGCCCGCGCCCGGGCGGTGATGGCGGGCCGCGACTTCGTGGTGCCGGAGGACGTGAAGGACGTCGCGGTGCCCGCGCTGGCCCACCGGATCACGCTGCGTCCGGAGATGTGGCTGCGCCGCGTCGACCCGGCCTTTGTGGTGCAGGAGGTGCTCACCAACGTGCCGGCACCAGCCAGCGGCGCGTTGCCGACCTATGCGCGGCATGACTGACCCGCCGTTCGTACGGCGGGCGGTGCCGGCGGTGCCGCCCGCCGAGGCGGCGGACGAGACCGCCGGACCGGCCTGGGTGCCGACCCGGGCGCTCGGCCGGTCGGTGCTGCTCACCGGCCTCCTGCTGCTACTCGGCGTCGCTCTCGGGCGGGTCGATCTGGTGCTGCTGGCCGCGCCGTTCGCGATCGGTGCCGCGATCGGGTTGCGCCGGATGCCCCGGTCGGTGCCCGAGGTGACCGTGGAAGCCGACGAGGAGCACATCGTCGAGGGTGGCCACGTCGACGCGTCCGTGACGATCAGCAACTCCGACGTCATCCCGTACGACCTGGTGGTGGTCCGTACCCGCACCTCGCGCTGGCTGAAGCTGGAGCACGTCGACCGACCCTTCGCGATCACCGTGCCGTCGGACGGCTGGGCCGCCGTCGAGCTGCCCGGTGATGCCATGCGGTGGGGCCGGCAGGACGTCGGCCCGGCGGCGGCCCGTGTCGCCGCCTGCCACGGCCTGCTGGCCTGCCGGCCGGTGGTCACCCCGGCGCGCGCGGTCCGGGTCTATCCGATCACCGAGCCGTTCAACGCCACCGAGGCGATGCCGGCCGCCGCCGGCCTGGTCGGCAACCACCGGTCGCGGCGGATGGGCGAGGGCGGCGAGCTGGCCGGGGTACGCCCGTTCGCGCCCGGCGACCGGCTGCGGCGAATCGACTGGCGGGTCTCGCTGCGCACCCGCGACCTGCACGTGGCGTCCACTCTCTCCGACCGGGACGCCGAGGTGCTGCTCCTGCTGGACGTGCTGGGCGAGGTCGGCCTCTCCGGCGGGGTGGCCGGCAGCGCCTCGGTGCTGGACACCACGGTCCGGGCGGCGGCCGCGATCGCCGAGCACTACCTGCAGCGCGGCGACCGGGTGTCGCTGTTGGAGTACGGCGCGACGGCCCGCCGACTGCGCCCCGCGACCGGCCGCCGGCAGTACCTGCGCGTCCTGGAGTGGCTGCTCGACGTGCGGCCCGACCCGGTCGACGACCAGGAGGAAAGCACCTTCGGCGCGCACCACATCTCGTCCGACACGCTGGTGATGGTGCTGACTCCGCTGGTCGACCCGCGGGCCGCGGACATGCTGGCCCAGCTCACCCAATCCGGCCGCTATGTGGTGGCGGTCGACACCCTGCCGCCCGGCGCGGCCCCGGAGAACCGGAATCCGTGGACGCCGCTGGCCACCCGGCTGTGGCGGATCGAGCGGGAGAACGTGCTCGGCCGGCTGCGCGAGCACGGCGTACCGGTGGTCGCCTGGGCCGGGGCGGGCAGCCTCGACCTGGTGCTGCGTGACGTGGCGCGCCTCGCCTCGGGACCGCGGGTGCGCTGATGAAGAACCCGATCACCGACCTGACCGAGTCGACCCGCCGGGTGCTGAGCCGGGCCACCACGCTGCCGTTCCTGGTGCGCTGCGGGGTCGCGGTGTGCGGGCTGGTCGCGATGTTCACGGCGTGGCCGGCGTCCTGGGCCGCCAGCGAGTACGCCGTACTGCTCAGCCTCGTGGCGCTGCTCCCCGCGTTCGCCCCGCGGGGTCGCGGCGCCACTCTGGCCGCGTTCGTAGTGGTGGGCGGCTGGTTGGCCGACACCGCATTCCTCGACAGCCGGATAGCGCTGGGGCGGGTGCTCGTCATCGCCACTACGCTCTACTTGGGACATTCGCTGACCGCGCTGGCAGCGGTGCTGCCGTACGACGCGGTGGTGAACCTCGACGTGGTCGGCACCTGGTTGGCCCGGGCGCTCGCCGTGGTGCTCATCTCGGCTGTCCTCACGGTGGTCGCGCTGGGGCTCTCCACCGAGCTGGCCGGGGACGCGTTCCTCGCCGCCACCCTGATCGGCCTCGTCGGTGCGGTGGGCGCCACCATGCTGCTGGCGCGCCTGCTGCGTCGGGTGTGACATCCCCTGCGTCGGGCGTGACATCCCCGAAATATGTGCGTCACAGCACTTGACAAATGGCATTGTTGTACATCACAGATGGGCGCTTATGCGGCCGATCACCACCACAATGGAAGCGTGAATCCGCAGCGCATCGTTGTCGTAGGGGCAGGACATGTCGGGCTGTACGCGGCTCTGCGCCTGTCGAAAAAACTCAACCGGCGCCGGGCCGAGGTGGTCGTTGTCGACCCCCAGCCACACATGACGTACCAGCCTTTCCTGCCCGAGGCCGCGGCCGGCAACATCTCGCCGCGCCACGCGGTGGTCCCGCTCCGCCGCGAGCTGCGGAAGTGCCGGATCATCAGCGGCGAGGTGACCCGGGTCGAGCACGACCGCAAGACCGTCACCATCCAGCCGATCGACGGCCCGTCCACCGAGATGGCGTACGACCACATCATCGTGGCGCCCGGCTCGGTCTCGCGCACGCTGCCGATTCCCGGCCTGCGTGAGCGCGGCATCGGGTTCAAGACCATCGGCGAGGCCATCTACCTGCGCAACCACATCCTGAACCGGCTCGACGTCGCGGCGGTCACCCCCGATCCGGCGGTGCGCAAGGCGTCGCTCACCTTCGTCTTCGTGGGCGGTGGCTTCGCCGGCATCGAGGCGCTGGCGGAGATGGAGGACATCGTCCGCGACGCGCTCCGCTACTACCCCGACCTGGACCAGGACGAGGTCCGGTTCGTCCTGGTGGAGGCGACCCGGCGGATCCTGCCGGAGGTGGGTCCCGAGATGGGCGCGTACGCCGCCCGGGAGCTCGCCAAGCGCGGCATCGACCTGCGCCTGGACACTCGGTTGGAATCCTGCGTCGACGGCGACATCGTCCTCACTGAGTCTTCCCGCGGCGGAATACCCCAGATCGCACCCCAGGGCGGCGACCGGTTCCGAGCCGAGACCCTGGTCTGGACGGCCGGCGTCAAGCCGTCGCCGATGCTCGACCGCACCGACCTGCCGCGCGGTCCGCGTGGGCACGTCGTCTGCCTGCCGACCCTGCAGGTCGTCGACGGCGACCGGGTGCTGGACGGCGCGTGGAGTGCCGGTGACTGCGCCCAGGTGCCCGACCTCACCAACCCGGGCGCCTACTGCTCGCCGAGCGCGCAGCACGCGGTGCGCCAGGCGAAGGTCCTCGCCGACAACATCCGGCAGGTCGTGCTCGGCGGTGAGCCCAAGGAATACCGGCACAAGTACGTCGGAAGCGTCGCTGGGCTGGGCCTGTACAAGGGTGTCGCGCACGTCTACGGCATCAAGGTCAAGGGCCTGCCCGCCTGGTTCATGCACCGCAGCTACCACATGAGCCGCATCCCGTCGTTCAACCGCAAGGTCCGGGTCGTTGCCGACTGGACGCTGGCCTTCGTGTTGAAGCGCGAGACCATTGCGCTCGGCCAGTTGCACGCGCCGCGTGAAGAGTTCACCCACGTGACCCCGCACACCGAGCTCTCCGTCGGAGAGCCGGTGGGTACCGGAGTGCGCTAACCCCGTCTGTCCGATTCCGCGCCCGGGCGGCAACCTATACGGTGTGACCTAGCCCGCCCGGGTGGTGGAATGGCAGACACGGCCGCCTTAAAAGCGGCTGCCTCACGAAGGCGTGCGGGTTCGAGACCCGCCCCGGGCACCCTTCTCATCCGATCGTTGCGTTTAGTCGGCTCAGTCTGATCATTGCTTTCAGTTGGCTCACAGGTGCGCACCCCGCCAAGGTGAGCGTTCTGCGATTACCCTGGAACAGCAGCACGTTAGTGCCTCAACCTCAAAGGGAGGCTGGACACAGTGAAGACATCCAACCCGGTTCTCTCGCGGCTCGGCCAGGCGGCCGAGCGGGAGCGTTCAGCCGGGTACGGGCCGGGTTACGGACAGCCGTACCCCACCGCCACCGGATATCCTGCCGCACCGCCCGCCGTGCAACCCATGACGATCGACGACGTAGTCGTCAAGACCGTGACGCTGCTCGGCATCACCGGCGTCTCGGCGGTAGTGGCCTGGAACCTCATTCCCGATTCGATTCTCAGCGCCGCCTGGATCGGCGCCGCCGTGGTCGGCCTGGTCCTGGGCTTGATCATTTCGTTCTCCCGG
>DASWMR010000179.1:0-1611 GCA_036399635.1 Actinoplanes sp.
TTGCCCAGGGCCCGCACGTCCCGGTGCATCTCCGCATAGGAGACCAGGTTCGGCATCGCGGGGATCCGCACCGCCGCGTCCGGCGGCACCAGGTCGGCGGCGTAGGCCGGCGTGAAGACCAGGTCGTCGACCGTGACGATCAGTGGCAGTACCTGGTGGCCGATCCGCACGTCGAGCTGCACGGCCGGCTTGCCGGTGGGCACGAAGACCGGCTCGGCCGCGACGATGTCGTCGGGCTCCAGGCGGGCGGTGTCGCCGATCGCCGGAACATGGACAGTCAGAACTCCTCGATGGATCTTGACCTCGGCCCCGGCGACCTCGGCCAGCGCCTCGGTGAGCTCATAGCTGTGCATGCGCCCGTTTATACGCCATCCGGGCCACCGATCGGTGCGGCCGGGGACCGGAGCCCCAGGTCAGCGGGCCTCGCGCGGCCGCGTGGTGTTAAGGAATCGTTTCCCGACTATCTCTTGGCGATTGCCATGGGAGCGCTCCCATGCCATGCTGTCCGCACAGCCGAGAGCGAAGCCCCTCGATGCGCTCACGGCTTTTCCCTCCGCAAGTTTCAAGGAGAGCCACTTACATGAGACCCGCCCTTATCCGCGGTCTGACCGCCGCGGCCGCCGTCTCGCTCGTGTCTGGTGTCGGCATTGCCGTCGCCACCAACGCGAGCGCGGCCGCCGGCTGTAGCGTGTCGTACTCCGTCAACCAGTGGAGCACCGGCTTCACCGGCACGGTGAATGTCACCAACCTCGGCGATCCGATCACCAGTGGCTGGACCGTTGCTTGGGACTTCCCCGGCAACCAGCGCGTCACCCAGGGCTGGAGTGCCACCGTCACCCAGTCCGGCACGCGCGTCACGGCGGTCGGACCCTCCTGGTCCGCGTCGGTCGCGACGAACGCCTCGGTGAACTTCGGCTTCAACGGTGAGTACTCCGGCACCAACACCGCGCCGTCCTCGTTCTCGCTGAACGGGGTCGCCTGCACCGGCGGCACCAGCACCCCGACCACGGTGCCGACCACCGCGCCCTCCACGACGCCGACCACCGCCCCCAGCACGGGCACGCCGACCACCGCCCCCACCACGGGCACGCCGAGCGCGAAGGTCGACAACCCGTACGCCGGAGCGAAGGGTTACGTCAACCCGGAGTGGAAGGCGAAGGCCGACGCCGAGGCCGGCGGTAGCCGGATCTCGAACACCCCGACCGCCGTCTGGCTCGACCGGATCGCCGCGATCGAGGGCACCACGGACAGCAGCTCGAACGGTTCGATGGGCCTGGCCGACCACCTGGACGCCGCGCTCGCCCAGGGCGCCGGCTACATCCAGATCGTCATCTACAACCTGCCCGGTCGTGACTGTGCCGCCCTCGCCTCCAACGGCGAGCTCGGCCCGGACGAGATCGGCCGCTACAAGACCGAGTACATCGACGCGATCGCGGCGATCGAGGGCAACGCCAAGTACGCGGCCCTGCGGATCGTCAACATCGTCGAGATCGACTCGCTGCCGAACCTCGTCACCAACACCGGCAGCTCGGCCGGCGCCACCGCGGCCTGCGACACGATGAAGGCCAATGGCAACTACGTCGCCGGCATCGGGTACGCCCTGCAGAAGCT
>DASWMR010000180.1:0-9996 GCA_036399635.1 Actinoplanes sp.
CCTGGCCATGGCGATCCTGCTGCGCGGCATGACGCCGGCCGAGATCGCCCGCTGGACCGCCGCGATGATCGCCAGCGGAGAGCGGCTCGACCTCTCCGCGATCACCCGCCCGACCGCCGACAAGCACTCCACCGGCGGCGTCGGCGACAAGATCACGTTGCCGCTCACCCCGCTGGTCGCGGCGTGCGGTGCGGCCGTACCGCAGTTGTCCGGGCGGGGGCTCGGGCACACCGGCGGCACCCTGGACAAGCTGGAGTCCATCCCGGGCTGGCGGGCCACGCTCAGCAACGACGACTTCAAGCGCCAGCTGCAGGACGTCGGCGCGGTCATCTGCGCGGCCGGCGAGGGTCTGGCACCGGCCGACCGCAAGCTGTACGCCCTGCGCGACGTCACCGGCACCGTCGAGGCGATCCCGCTGATCGCCAGTTCGATCATGAGCAAGAAGATCGCCGAGGGCACCGGCGCGCTGGTCCTGGACGTCAAGGTCGGCTCCGGCGCCTTCATGAAGGACCTGGCCAACGCCCGCGAGCTGGCAAGCACCATGGTGCGGCTCGGCACGGACAGCGGGGTGCGCACGGTCGCGCTGCTCACCGACATGAACACCCCGCTCGGGCTGGCCGTCGGCAACGCGGTCGAGGTGACCGAGTCGCTCGAGGTGCTGGCCGGGGGCGGGCCGGCCGACGTGGTCGAGCTGACCCTCGCGCTGGCCCGGGAGATGCTGGCCGCGGCCGGGATCGACGCCGACCCGGCGAAGGCTCTGGAGTCGGGCGCGGCGATGGATACCTGGCGGCGGATGATCCGCGCGCAGGGTGGCGACCCGGATGCGCCGCTGCCGGTGGCCCGCGAGAACGAGGTGCTGCGTGCCTCACACGCGGGGGTGGTTACCGGCGTGGACGCGTACGGCATCGGGGTTGCCGCCTGGCGTCTCGGCGCCGGCCGGGCCCGCAAGGAGGACCCGGTCAGCTTCGGCGCCGGCGTGCTGTTGAAAGTCAAGCCGGGTGACCGGGTCGCGGCCGGCGACGTGCTGCTGGAACTGCGCACCGACGAGGCCGAGCGGCTGCCCGCGGCGCGTTCCGATGCGGCGGCCGCGATCGTGCTGGGCGAGAACCCGCCCGCGCGGACAACGCTGCTCCTCGACCGCATAGCCTGACGCACCATGACGAAGGCCGCACCCGACCCGCGCGCGGTCCGCGACGCCAGCCTGCACGAGGTGGAGCGTCTCGGGCTGCCGCTGCCGCCGCCCGGCTTCCCGTTGATCTGGGAACCGGGCGACGCGATCGAGCTGCGGCCGACGGCCGAAATCGAGGCCCGGGCGGCGGTGCTGCAGGTCGTCGTCGCGCGGTGCTTCGGCATGCCCACCGAGGCGGCGATGAGCTGGCTGCTGAATTCGCACCTGGTCGACATGGTCACCCCGCCGGAGTGGCAGTTCGTGACCGGCGCGAAGGGTGACCATCGCTCCTTCGTGCTCCACCACGACGCGGTGTTCGCGCTGGCCTGGCTGCTGGGGCTGAGCCGGCACCTGGACCCGACGGCACCTCCCGAGCAACGCCTGATGTCGCAGATGCCCGATCTGCCGGCCGGCGAAAGCTTCCACAGTTGGCGGTCGCGGTCGCTGATGTCCCCCCGCGACCCGGTCGAGGCGGCCGTCCTGCTCGACCTCTACTACTGCCTGGACTGGGCCTTTCAGGAGGCCGAGCAGGCTGGGCTGCCGCTGCCCGGCGAGATCGACGGCAACGCGATCGGCCAGCGGCGGTGGGCGCTGGAGTGGGCGCTGATCTTCGACGGCCCCTTCCACGACCGTCCCGCCGACTGGGAAGAAGTCGATTTGTCGGTTTAATCCCACCAAGATCAAGGTCAGGATGTCGTAGCGGGGTGGGTGGTGCAGACCGCTGCTCCCGCCGAGGGCCGGCGCGGGGCGAGCTGGCCGCTGGCGCGTCCAGAACGCTCACCCCACACCGGCGACGTGCGTAAGTGGTTACGCCCGAAACCCGCGCGGGTTACGCCGGGCGTGCGGGTTACGCCGGGCGTGCGGGTTACGCCGGGCGGTAGACAGTCAGGTCGACGGCTGCCGTGACGGTCGTCGGCTCGCCCGGGCCGGTGGGGCCGGCCGCCGGCACGTGGTGAGCGCTCGGTGTCATGCCGATCAGGGTGCGTGCCTCGGTGGGGGTCAGCATCAGCTTCCGGCGGAGGGTGACGGCTCCGTCCGGTCGGAAGTGGTCGCCCAGCGCGGTGCCCACCCGGGCGGTCTTATCCGGGTCGACGTGGATCAGACCGTGCGCCTCGATCAGCTCCCGGAGGTGGTCGGCGGTGGGCGTGACCACCAGCAGGACTCCGTCCGAGCGCAGGATTCGGTGGAACTCCGGGCCGTTGCGGGGCGCGAAGACGTTCAGGAGCACATCGGCCGACCGGTCGGCAATCGGCAGCGGCCGCCACAGGTCAGCCAGCACCGCGGCGGCCCGCGGGTGGCAGCGGGCGGCCCGGCGCAGGGCCGGCTTGGAGACGTCGAGGCCGAGGCCGGCCGCACCCGGGATGGCGTCGAGCACCCGCCGTAGGTAGTGCCCGGTCCCGGTGCCGGCGTCGACCACCAGGCCGTCCCTTGTGGCCGGCGCAGCCATTCCGGCGGCCATGGCCGGGGCTTCGGTGTTTTTTGCGGCGTCGGCCAGGGCTTCGGCGTTTTCGGCGGCGGCGGCGGCGGCGTCGGCTGCGGCTTCGGCTTCGGCTTCGGTTTCTTTTGCGGCGTCGATAACGGCTACGGCGTTTTCGGCGGCGTCGGCCAGGGCGTCGGCGATGAAGTCGTAGTGGCCGGCGGCTAGGAAGTCGGCTCGGTCGGCGACCATTTCGGCGGTGTCACCGACATGCGGCATCCGTCCGGCGGTCAGGTCCGCGTACCCCTGCCTCGCCATGTCGAAGCTGTGCCCGCCCGCGCAGCGCAACGCCCGCCCGGCGCGCCCCAGTGCCCGCCGGCAGACCGGGCAGCGCAGGTACGGCAATGCTCCGTCGATCATTCATCTCCGCCCTTTAGGCTCGGCGGATGGCCGCCATCGCACATTCCGACATTGTCAAGGCGCCGAAGGCGCTGCTGCACGACCACCTGGACGGTGGTCTGCGCCCCGCGACAATCCTCGAGCTGGCCGACGCGGCGGGGCACGCCCTGCCGGCGAGCGAGCCGGCTGCGCTGGGTGAGTGGTTCGTCGCGGCGGCGGACTCCGGCTCGCTGGAACGCTACCTGGAGACGTTCGCGCACACCGTCGCGGTGATGCAGACCGAGGTGGGGCTGCATCGGGTGGCCAAGGAGTGCGCCCTCGACCTGGCCGCGGACGGCGTGGTCTACGCCGAGGTGCGCTACGCCCCGGAGCAACACCTGGAGCGTGACCTGACCCTCGACCAGGTCGTCGAGACGGTGCAGGCCGGCTTCGCCGAGGGCAGCGCCGAGGCGGCCGCGCAGGGCCGGCCGATCCGGATCGGCATGCTGCTGACCGCGATGCGGCACGCCGCCCGCTCGCAGGAGATCGCCGAGCTGGCGGTGCGCTACCGGGACGCCGGGGTGGTCGGGTTCGACATCGCCGGTGCCGAGGCCGGGTTCCCGCCCACCCGGCACCTGGACGCGTTCGAGTACCTCCAGCGGGAGAACTTCCATTTCACCATTCACGCCGGCGAGGCGTTCGGGCTGCCGTCGATCTGGCAGGCGCTGCAGTGGTGTGGCGCCGACCGGCTCGGTCACGGGGTGCGGCTGGTCGACGACATCACCGGCCACCCGGGCGCCGGTGACGTGCCGCCGGTGCTCGGCCGGCTCGCCGCCTACGTGCGCGACAAGCGGATCCCGCTGGAACTCTGCCCGTCGTCCAACGTGCAGACCGGTGCCGCGTCGTCGATCGCCGAGCACCCCATCGGCCTGCTGCACGACCTGCGTTTCCGGGTCACCGTCAACACCGACAACCGGTTGATGAGCGGCACCTCGATGTCGCGCGAGATGGCCCTGCTGAGCGAGGCGTTCGGCTGGGACTGGGCCGAGCTGCAGTGGCTGACCATCAACGCCATGAAGTCCGCCTTCATCCCGTACGACGAGCGGCTGTCGATCATCAACGAGGTGATCAAGCCGGCGTACGCGAAGCTGCTCGGCTGAGCGCCGGCCCGGCCGAGTGGATGGCGGTTCGGCGGGCGCGACTCAACCTTTCGGTCAGAGTCCTCCCTACAAACAACGCGAAATCCGGCATCTCACCTTGCCGTGGAGCGTCGAGCGCGACATCGTTCGTCCTGCTGCGATCCACTACGATCGCGGTCGATCGGACAGCGTCACCCCCGGCGGTGCCCCGATTGGTCGAGCGTCACGTCGAGCGTCATCCAGCGACAAATCTCAATAGAAGCAGTGATTCCGGACCGGCGATGCTCCACATCGGCGGGCCAATATCGCGTCACACAACCGGTCCGGGTGCGCCTGGTCTTTCTCTTTGACACTCGTCGTGATGGAATCTCGGGGGCTCGACGCGGCAGTCGGCCGCGTGCGGCGCCCGGCGAGCCGGATGCCGGGGCCCGAATCAGGAGGACGGTGACGTGAGCAAGCGCCCCAAGACGGCGACCGGCGTCATGTCGCGTCTCCGTAGCCCGGCTGATCGGCTGCGGGATCTGCCGATCTGGTCGAAGCTCGGTCTGATCATGCTGGTCCCGACCCTGGCGACGATCATCGTCGGCGTCACTGGCCTGGTCGACCACATCAACGAGGCCGGCGACGCGGAGCGCGCCCGCAACCTTTCGGTCGTATCACAGGCGGCCGGTGAACTGGTCGACCACCTGCAGAACGAGCGCGCCTACGGCGTGATGATCGCGACCAACGGCGGCACCACCCAACGGCAGGTCAAAGCAGCCGCGGTCAAGGCGTACAACAACGAGCACGCCGAGGTCGACGAAGCCAAGAGGGCCTACGGGCAGCAGAAGACCGGCCTGGAAAACCTGCCCACCAAGCTCAGCACGACGCTTCTGCGGCTCGACCGCAACCTCGCTGACCTCCCGGCACTACGCAGCCAGATCGCTAACAACCAGCTGGCCGAAGGGCAGATCGAGGACATCTACACCCCCTTGATCAAGGATCTGCTCACCCTGCGTGACGCCTCCGCCCAGCTGGCCCCCGACCCGGTGCTGAGCGACCACGAGCGGACTGTCTCCTCGCTGGCCCTCGCCAAGGAGTACGTCGCCCTTCAGCGCGACGTCGGCCACAAGGTCCTCGAGCTCGGCGAGTTCGACAACAGCTTTCGTCGGGAGTTCATGGTCACCGAGACCGGCTTCGACGTGGCCGCGACGACCCTGAAGGCGGTCGGAACTGACGTCGAGTACCAGCAGTTCATCCGGGTCCAGAGCGCGGAGGCCGGGCGGGCCGCGCGGAACCTGACCATCCAGCTCAGCAACCTGCAGAGCCCCAACGCCCGGGACATCCCGTTCACCAGTCAGTCGTGGGAAACCGCGATGGTTGGCTACAACAAGCTGTTCCGCGACGTCGAGCGGCAGATGGACAACGACATCGTCGCCGAGGCCACCGCCCTGCGGAACAAGGTGAACCGGCAGGTCTTCGTCGAGACCAGCGTGCTGCTCGGCATGCTCCTGCTGGCCATCCTGTTCGCCTGGTTGGTCGCCCGATCGATGGCCCGCTCGCTGCGCGAGCTGCGCCAGGGCGCCCTCTCGGTCGCCCAGTTCGGCCTGCCACACGCGGTGAGCCGGCTGCGCGACCCGGCACTGTCCAGTGCGCTCACTCCGGCCCAGGTCGCCGACCAGATCGCCGAACCACTGCCGGTGCGCAGCCGAGACGAGTTCGGCCAGGTGACCGAGGCGTTCAACGCGGTCCACCTGGAGGCCGTGCGCACCGCTGCCGAGCAGGCCGCGCTCCGCTCCTCGGTCGCGACGATGTTCGTCAACCTGGCCCGCCGCTCGCAGATCCTGGTCGACCGGCTCATCGGTCACCTGGACCGCCTGGAGCGCGGCGAGGAAGACCCGGATCGCCTGGCCGAGCTGTTCCAGCTCGACCACCTCGCCACCCGGATGCGCCGCAACGACGAAAACCTCCTGGTCCTCGCCGGCGCCGACTCCACCCGCGTGCAGCGCGAGCCGGCCGCCCTGATCGACGTGCTGCGCGCCGCGCAGTCCGAGGTCGAGCACTACACCCGCATCGAGTTCGGCATGATCGACCGAGACATCGAGGTGGCGGCGCACGCCGTCAACGACATGGTTCACCTGGTCGCCGAGCTCTTCGACAACGCGACCGCGTTCTCCCCGCCGAACTCGACGGTCATCATCGAGGCGCGCCGGATGGGCGACGGCTCGCTGCTCACCGTCGAGGACCGCGGCATCGGCATCAGTCGCGAGCAGCTGCACGACCTCAACGAGCGGCTGGCCAATCCGCCCATGGTGGACGTCGCCGTCTCCCGGATGATGGGCCTGGTCGTGGTGGCCCGGCTGGCCAGCCGGCACGGTGTCCGGGTCGAGCTCCGGCCGGCCGAGACCGAGCGCGGCACGGTCGCCGAGGTGGCCCTTCCGCTGTCCGTGCTGGTCACCGACGCGGGCGCCGGGCGCATGCAGCCGGCCATGGGTGGTTACGACACGAGCACTCTGCCCTCTCGGCCGGGCTTCAGCGAGCCGCTCGCCCTGGAAAGTGGTCGCAGTGGCGGCGGTGGTGGTGGTGGTGGTGGCGGCTACCCGGGTGGCCGTCCCTTCGACCCGAACCCGCCGATGCCCTCCGGCGGCCTGCTCGGCGCCAACGGCCGGTCGGTGCCGGCCTGGTCCGACCTCACCGGCGCGACGGGCAACGGCCTCGGTTCCAACGGCTTCGGCACGAACGGTTCCGGGTCCAACGGTTCCGGCGCGAACGGGTTCGGCCAGCCCGGTGGCAACGGTTCCCCCGGCGGCTACTACGGCCCGCGCAGCAACGAGCCGATCCCGCCGCTGCCGGCCGGGCCGATGTCACCGCCGCCGCAGGGCTTCGGCGGTACGGACGGTCTGCCACAGCGGCGCAACGGCGACACGGTTCGCACCGACGGCGATCCCGGTGGCTTCGGCGGGACCATTCCGCGCCAGCTTCCGGCCAACCCGGAGCACCAGGGCCGCACGTCGTTCGTACCGCCGGTGTCCGCCCCGCCGGTGCCGCCGGTCTCCGCCCCACCCCTGCCGACCTCCGCACCGCCCTACGGTGGCCGTCCGATGTCCGGGCCGCCGGCGAGCTCGCCGACCTCGGCGACGCCAAGCAACGCGTCCGCGTCGGCCCCGCCGGCCTGGCCGCCGGTCGCGCCGGACCGCGACCAGAACGCACCGCCGCACGTGCCGGAAAGCCTCGCCGCGGCGCTCGACCTGACCGCCGAGATCCCGCGGTACCGGCCGGAACGTGCCGACAGCCGCTCGCAGGTCGAGCGGCCGCACAACCCGCAGATCGCGCCGATCCCGTCGTCCGCGCCACCCGCCTCCCCGGCGCCCTCCCCAGAGGCCCAGCGGGCCGCCGCGGCAGCCCGGGCGGCCCACGAGGCCGCCACCGCACAGGCCGCCGAGGCGCAGGCCACCGCAGCGGCGCAGATCGCCGCGGCGCAGGCGGCCGCCCGGCAGCGGGACAGCCAGGGCCAGTTCGCCGACGAGACGATGGAGCTGCCGATTTTCCGGGAGCTCGAGTCGGCCTGGTTCACAACGGCCCGTCCGGCGGACGCACGCCCGGCGAGCGGTGCCGGCGACACGGCGGTGTCCGTCCGACGGATCGCCACCGGCGAGCCGGTCCGGTCGGCGCCCACTCAGTCCGACGCGGACGATCGCGAACCGGTCGGGGTCGGCGCCACGGGCCCGTGGCAAACCGCCGCTGACGATGGCTGGCAGGCCGCTCAGGCGGCCGCGGAAATCCCGATCGATTCCACGACCACGGCGGGTCTTCCCAAGCGCACGCCGATGGCACAGCTCGTCCCCGGTGGTGTCGACCGGGGCGGTGCATCCGTCCAGCGCCGTACTCCCGAAGGCGTGCGCGGTCTGCTTTCCGCGTACCACCGGGGTGTGCAGCGGGGGCGCACCAAGGAAGAATCCACCAGCCCGGAGGTCACTCCGGGAGGGCAGCAGTCGTCGCAGGCCGGCAAGGAGCATGAGGCATGACATCAACGCAGGATCTCGGTTGGCTCCTCGCCAACTTCGCCGACCGTGTTCCCGGAGTCGCGCATGCGATCGCGGTCTCCGCAGACGGTCTTCTCCTGGCAGCATCGCGGGATCTGCCCCGTGACCGGGCCGACCAGCTGGCGGCGATCGCCTCCGGCCTGGTCAGCCTGACCCAGGGCGCCGCGCGATGCTTCGAGGGGGGTGCGGTGCTGCAGACGGTCGTCGAGATGGACAACGGGTTCCTCTTCCTGATGTCGATCTCCGACGGTTCGTCGTTCGCCGTGCTCGCCGCTCGCAGCTGCGACGTCGGTCAGGTCGGCTACGAAATGGCCCTCCTGGTCGACCGGGTCGGCGAGGCGTTGACCCCCGCTCCGCGCTCCGCAGCCGGAGTTCTCGGCTGAACGCGCGGTGAACCCAGTCCATTCATGGGTTTGTCTGGAGTTTTCAGCCGCGGGTAGGCTCAGCCAGCGACTGTCTATCGCATTCACGACACAGAAACTTCTAGGGTTCGAGAAAGGGGTGAGCGGTGACGATGCCCGAACGCGATGAGCCGACCGGCGCGCTGGTCAGACCATATGCCGTGACCCGCGGTCGGACCCGGCCGAAGCTTGAGATAGCGCTCGAAGCGCTGGTCGAGACAACCGTGCGCGGACGGTCCGGTGCGATCCGCGGCGGGCAGGGTGGAAGCGAGCATCAGTACATAGCGGCGATGTGCGACGGCGGCCGGGTGCAGTCGCTCGCCGAAATCGCCGCCCGCATGCAACTGCCGCTCGGTGTGGCACGGGTGATCGTCGCTGACATGGCCACAGATGGCCTGGTTGCGGTGCACAAGCCGACCTCGCTGGACGACGAGACCGACGCGGTAGGCACAGAACTGCTGGAAAGGGTGCTGAGTGGACTTCGCAGGCTCTGACATGTCGCACCGTCCCGCCGCGGGACGCGTCACATCGGCGAAGATAGTCATCGCCGGTGGGTTCGGCGTCGGTAAGACGACGCTTGTCGGTTCGGTCTCGGAGATCACCCCGCTGACCACCGAGGCCATCATGACCTCGGCCGGCGTGGGTGTCGACGACAACCGCCAGGTGCCGGGGAAAATGACGACCACGGTCGCCATGGACTTCGGCCGGATCAGCATCGATCGCGACCTGATCCTCTACCTGTTCGGCACGCCTGGCCAGACGCGTTTCTGGTTCATGTGGGACGAACTGGTCCGAGGCGCGATCGGCGCCGTGGTCATGGTGGACACTCGGCGTCTAGCCGACTGCTTCGCCGCGATCGACTTCTTCGAACATCGCCGCCTGCCCTACCTGGTGGCGATCAACTGCTTCGACGGCATGCAGTACCACAACGTCCAAGACGTCCGAGACGCGCTGGCAATCGCCGCCGACGTCCCGGTGGTGAGCTGCGACGCCCGCAACCGTGAGTCGACAAAGAACGTCCTCATCTCGCTCGTCGAGTATGTGCTGACGATGCGTCGCACCCGCGCGGTAGCGCCCGCCTGACGCTCGGTGTCAGCCCCGCACCTCTCGGGTGGTGCGGGGCTTCCGCACGCCCAGCCAGCCGTCAGTGTGCGTCCGCGCGCCCATCCTGCTGTCGGCGTGCGTCCGTGCGCCATCCTGCTGTTGTCGGCGTGCGTCGCGCGTCCAGAGCCTCGCCATGTTGCCTGCGGTGGCGTTCGCACACCATGCCTGCGGCGGTTTGCCTGCGGCGCGTTGGCGCTCGATTCAGGGCGATCTTGCCTTTGGCTCGACCGCGCGCTGGGCTTCAGGCGATCTTGCCTGCGGCAGCTTGCGGCTGGGTTGGGTTCTCTTGCGCTTTGACGATTGGGGGCCGGGGTGACCACGAGCGGCTGTGGAGCGTTTGATTCCGATCGTGGTCACCCCGGCCCCC
>DASWMR010000181.1:0-7346 GCA_036399635.1 Actinoplanes sp.
CCGCCTCCGGCCTGTGGGACGAGCCGAACGTCATCATCACGCCACACGCCGCCGGCGGCCGCCCACTGGGCGCGGCCGAGCTGGTCCGCGCCAACCTGGACGCGCTGCTGGCCGGCCGGCCCCTGCAACACCAGGTACAGCCAGGTTCCTGACTCGTCCGTAAAGTCGCCGGCATGGATATGCATGAGCGTCCGGGCGACGCGGCTCGGACCAGCGGAGCCTTCGCGGTGATCATCGGTCTCTTGATCACCGGAATCGGTGTCGTGTCGGACAGCGTGCCCGTGCGCGGCTATTTCTTCGCCGGCCTTCTGGTCGTGGTCGGCATTGCGCTCCGCGTGGAGACGGCGATCAGATATCGCCCTGCGCCGGTGGAGAGCAACCTCGAATAGGGGCCCGGAAAACTCGGCAGCGGTGGGGCGAACAAAATCGCCGGGTGGGCGGACTAACCGGGTGTAGGTCCCACCACGAAGGAGACGCGTCATGCGTACGCAACGTCCTGCCAGCATCCGCACCCGGTTCGCGCTCGCCGCCCTGCTCGGTGCGGGCGCCCTGAGCGCCGCAGCATGTGCCCCGCCGGCCGAAGCCGGCCCCACCGAGGCCCAGCCGCCCGCCGCAACGTCCGCCGGAGCCCCGGCTCTGGCCGCCGCCCACCGGCCACTGTCCACATCGTCGTTGCCCAGTGGCTGGCGGCGCTGCACCAACCCCACCGCGGGCTATTCGATCGGGTATCCGGGTCGCTGGCACACCACCCAGATCCGGCCGTCCGAGGCCTGCGCGCAGTTCCACCCCAGCCGGTTCACCATTCCGGCCGACAGCGAATACCCGCTGACCGCCCTGAACGTCAGCCGGGTGACGGCGCTGCCGGGCCGGGGTGACACGGAGTTCGAGCGCACCCTGCTCCGGCAGAAGACCACCGTGGGCGGACGCACCGCCGTCCGCTTCGAGACAGTCAGCACCGGCGCGGGCATGGACCGGGCCGGAACAAAGCGATACGGCTACGTCGTCCGTCTCGGCGACGGCCTGATCTCGGTGCACACCACGGCCGAGCCGGGCGAGAAGCGGTACGCCGCCTGGAAGCTCGTCGTCAACAAGGCGGTCCGCACGCTCACCGCCGTGCGGCCGTCCCCGGCTGGTGGCGGATGTGCGGCCGTCCAACCCGGAAGGGGCTTCTATGAGGGCGGCCGGGTCGCCTCGGCGGAACTGACCACGCCGGTCTCCCGCTGCACGACGATCAGCGTTTCCGACGTCGTCGACCCGGCCAACCCGACCGACCGGTGCCAGAGGTTCCTGGTCGGCTACTGGCCCCTGGTCGACGGCTCGCTCACCTACACCGAGCCGGTCACGGCGTGCGGCACGGGCCGCACGGTGCTGGCCCGCAACATCGCGAACAACACCAAATTCATCGTGCTCTACGACATCGACTACCTCGGCCAGGGCGTGACCTTCAAGGTCTGGCGCTGACCGCGAATCACGGAGGCGGCAACCGGCGAGGTTGCCGCCTTCGTGCTGATCAGAAGACAGGACCGAATGCGCGCGGCGTGGCTCCTTGTCGCCTTCACCGGGATTGATCGCGCCGGCTCAGAGGACCGACTCCGCCAGTGGGTCGGGGTTGCCGAAGCGGTGGGCGGTGATGCTGACCGCCTGCTCGTGCAGGAACGGCAACAGCTCGACGCGACCCGACTCGGTCACCGGCCCGGACCACACTGCCAGATCCGGACGGCCGCCGGTCGCCCGGGCCAGGTCGGCCGCCGCGCCGCCGATGAGGCGTACCCGACCCGCCGCAAGACCCGCCGCCCAGCTCTCGCCGTCCGCCACCCGCACCTCGGCGAAGACGCCGATGGCGGCGGCCACCGCCGCGGGAAGTGGCGCAGCGACCGACACCCGCATCTCGGAACCGGCCAGCATTCCGGCCGCGACCACCCGCACCAGCGATGCGACGGAAGCATCGGGCCCCAGCCGCACACTCACCGGGACCGGTAGGTAGCGCAGCACGTTGCGTTCGGCCCACAGACCCGAGACGTCCGCAGCGGCGCCGAAACGCTGCTGCCAGGCGGCCGCGTCGCTCTGCGCAGCCCGGGTCAGCGACTCGTTCTCGGCGAGGGTCAGCACGGCGGCGACCTTGTCGAGCAGGTCGCGCACCGCGGGGGAGAGCGGCGCCGAGGCGGTGGCCCGCGCGGGGCCCCAGTCGGTCAGGCCGACCAGGTAGTTCGGGCCGCCGGCCTTGGTGCCGGGGCCGACCGCGGAGCGCTTCCAGCCGCCGAACGGCTGCCGGCGGACGATCGCGCCGGTGATGCCGCGGTTGACGTAGAGGTTGCCGGCCTGCACGCGGGCCAGCCAGGTACGCACGTCGGCCGGGTCCAGCGAGTGCAGCCCCGACGTGAGTCCGAAGTCGACGTCGTTGACCAGGTCGATCGCCTCGTCCAGGGTGGCCGCGGTCATGATGCCGAGCACCGGCCCGAAGTATTCGATGCGGTGACAGTCGGATCCCCGCCGTACCCCGTCACGGATGCCGGGGCTCCACAGCCGGCCGGAGTCGTCGAGGCGCCGGGGTTGCAGCAGCCATTTCTCCCCCCGACCCAGCACCGTGAGGCCGTCGAGCAGCTTGCCGGCGGCCGGCTCGATGACCGGCCCCACCTGGCTGCGCGGGTCGGCCGGATAGCCCACGGCCAGCGACGACGCGGCGTCGAGCAGCTGGGTGCGAAACCGCGCCGACTTCGCGACCGGGCCGACCAGCACGACCAGCGAGGCGGCCGAGCACTTCTGGCCGGCGTGCCCGAACGCCGACGCGACCACGTCCTTGACCGCCAGGTCGAGGTCGGCGCTCGGGGTCACGATTATCGCGTTCTTGCCGCTGGTCTCGGCGAGCAGCGGCAGGTCCGGCCGGAACGACCGGAACAGCTCGGCGGTCTCGTAGGCGCCGGTGAGGATCACCCGGTCGACCAGCGGGTGGGCGATCAGCTGGCCGCCGAGCTGCTGCTCGCCGACCTGCAGGAGGGTGAGTAGTCGGGGGTCGGGCAGCGCGGCGCGGACGATCTCGGCGAGCACAGCGCCGCAGCGCTGCGCCGGGCCGGCCGGCTTCAGGGCCACCGCGGAGCCGGCGGCGAGCGCGGCGAGCAGCGAGCCGGCCGGGATCGCGACCGGGAAGTTCCACGGCGGGGTGACGAGGGTGAGCTTGACCGGGACCGCGCTGGCACCGTCCACATCGTCCAACTCGGCCGCGAGCTCGGCGTAGTAGTGCGCGAAGTCGGCGGCCTCGGAGACCTCCGGGTCGGCCTGGTCGGCGGTCTTGCCGGTCTCGGCGGCCATCACCTCGATGAGGTCGTCGCGCCGCTCCTCGATCGCCGCGCCGACGCGGTGCAGCACGGCGCCGCGCTCGGCGCCGCTCAGCGCGGACCAGGCAGCGGCTGCGGCGACCGCATCGCCGAGCACCGTGTCGAGCCGGCCGGCGTCGGTGATCCGGGCCGCCTCGATCCCGGCCACCCCGAGTTCCGAGGCGGGGACCCGGGCCAGCACCGCCCGGATCCGGGTGCGGTTGGCGGCGACTGCCGGATCGGTGTCCGGCGTGTTCGCGAACCGGCCGGGGCCGGACTGCCCGCCCACGGCGACCCGGTGGGGCGCGGGCACCTCGTCGTCCAGGGCGGCCACCGACGCCAGGAAGCGGTCGCGCTCGCGGGCGAACAGCGCCGGATCGGAATCCAACTCGAACACCGCGGACATGAAGTTGTCGGTGCTCGCCCCCTCCTCGAGGCGCCGGATCAGGTACGCGATCGCCACGTCGAACTGCTCAGGGCGTACCACCGGGGTGTAGAGCAACAACCCGCCCACCTCGCGCCGGACCACCTCGGCCTGGCCCTCGGCCATGCCGAGCAGCATTTCGAACTCGATCCGGTCGCGCACGTCACGCTCGCCGGCGAGCAACCAGGCGTACGCGACGTCGAAGAGATTGTGGCCCGCGACGCCGATCCGGACGTTGCGGGCGTGCTCGGGCCGCAGCGCGTAGTCGAGCACCCGCTTGTAGTTGGTGTCGGTCTCCTGCTTGCTGTGCCAGGTCGCCAGCGGCCAGCCGTGCACTGTCGCCTCGACCCGCTCCATCGGTAGGTTGGCGCCCTTGACGAGGCGCACCTTGATGCCGGCGCCGCCGCGGTCGCGGCGGGCGGCCGCCCACTCCTGCAGCCGGATCATCGCGGCGAGGGCATCGGGGAGGTACGCCTGCAGGACGATGCCCGCCTCGAGCCCGAGCAGTTCGGGCTTGTCGAGCAGCCGGGTGAAGACCGCGACGGTCAGGTCGAGATCCTTGTACTCCTCCATGTCGAGGTTCACGAACTTGGGTGTCCGCGCGGTGGCGGCCCGGGTGAACAACGGCGTGAGCTGCTCGACGATGTCGTCGACCGCCTCGTCGAACGCCCACGGGTTGTGCGGCGCGACGGTCGCGGACACCTTGATCGACACGTAGTCGACGTCAGCGCGGGCAAGCAGGCGCTCGGTCTCGCGCAGCCGCCGGTTCGCCTCGCCGCGGCCCAGCACCGCCTCACCCAGCAGGTTGACGTTGAGCCGCACCCCGCGCCGCCTGATCCGGGCGACCGCCCGGCCGAGCTTGGCGTCGGAGGCGTCCACGATCAGGTGTCCGACCATGCCGCGCAGCACCCGGCGGGCGATCGGCACGACCACGCCGGGCATCACCGGGGCGAGCCGGCCACCGGCCCGAACGGCCGCCCGCAGCGGGGCGGGCAGGAAGCGGGGCACCTGCGGCGCGAGAGCGGCCAGGGCACGAGCACTGACCCGTACGTCCTCCGGCCGCACCACGCCGTCGACGAAGCCGACCGCGAAGCGCAGCCCGGCCGGGTCGCGCAACACCCCGGCGAGCTGGGCCGCGGAGGCGGAGACCGGGACGGCCGCGGCCTCGTGCAGCCAGCGGCGGACGAGTTCGATCGCCTCGTGGGCGAGCGCGGTGCCGGCGGCCGGGGTGGTGGCCGCCGGGTGGGCGGTATCAGGCATGCCGCCAGTCTCCTTCCGCGGTCCGTTCAGGAAAAGCGATGGTTTTTGACGAGTACTCTTCAGTTGCCCTTACCATTCGATCGCCCCCCGGGACCCGCCATGCTGGAGATCCGCCGCCTCATTCTGCTGCGTGAGTTGGCCGTCCGGGGCACACTTGCCGCCGTTGCCGAGGCGCTCAACTTCTCCCCGTCCGCCGTCTCCCAGCAGCTCAGCCTGCTGGAGAAGGAGACCGGAATGACCCTGCTGCGCAAGGCCGGGCGCGGCGTGCAGCTCACCCCGCAGGCCCAGCTGCTGGTCGAGTCGGCCGGCGAGGTGCTGGACACCCTGGAACGCGCCGAGGCCCGGCTGCACGCGTCGGTGACCCGGGTGAGCGGGTCGGTGCGGGTCGCGGTCTTCCAGTCCGCGGCTCTCGCGCTGATGCCGGCCACCCTGCGGGCGATGGCCGCCCGCTTCCCGGACGTCCGCGTCGAGATGGTGCAGCGGGAGCCGGAGGAGGCCTTGCGCGAGACCTGGGCGCGCGACTTCGACATGGTCATCGCCGAGCAGTACCCGGCGCATGCCGCACCACACCATCCCGGCCTGGACCGCCGCCCGCTCACCACCGACGCGATCCGGCTCGCCCTGCCCGCCGAGCACGCGGCCCTGCACCCGGCCGCGTCGCTCGAGGAGGCCCGCGGCATGCCCTGGGTGATGGAGCCGCGCGGTACCGCCTCCCGGCACTTCGCCGAGCAACTGTGCCGGGGCACCGGCTTCGAGCCGGACGTCCGCTACGAGACCGCCGATCTGCAGGCACACATCCGGCTGGTGGAGTCGGGCAACGCCGTGGCGCTGATCCCGGATCTGGTCTGGGCCGGCCGGGACACCTCGTGCCGGCTACTCGACCTGCCGGGCCGGCCGCGTCGCACGGTCTTCACCGCGCAGCGGTTGGCGGGCGCGGCTTCTCCGGCAGCGAAAGCCTTCCGGGAGACCCTGGAGAGCGCCGCCGCCAACCGCTGACCGGCCTGGCCAGGCACTAACCATTTACCACTCTTTCGATATCTCCTATCGATCAGATAGAGTGACATCCATGCGTCGCTCTCTCGCACTCCTGTCTGCACTCACCCTTGCCGCCACGGTCGCCCTGACCGGTTGCGGCGATAAAGAAGATGACAAAGCCGCCGCCGCCGCACCGTTGCGGATCGGCTACCAGCGCTTTGGCGGGCTCAGCCTGGTCAAGGCGCGCAACGACGCGCCCGGCGTCACCTGGTCGCTGTTCGAAAGCGGCCCAGCGCTCACCGAGGCCCTCAAGGCCGGCGCCATCGACCTCGGCCAGACCGGCGAGGCCCCGCCGATCTTCGCAGCCGCCGCGAAGACCCAGTTCGTGTTCGCCGCGACCGGCGGCCCCTCGCCGAAGAGTGAGGCGGTACTGGTCAAGGCGTCGCGCGGATTCAAGTCGTTCGCCGACCTGAAGGGCAAGACGATCGCCCTGAACAAGGGCTCCAACGTGCACTGGCTGCTGCTCAAGCTGCTCGAGGCCAACAACCTGAAGCTCACCGACGTCAACGTGAAGTACCTCAAGCCGGCCGAGGGTCGCCCGGCCTTCGACAACGACCAGGTCGATGCCTGGATCATCTGGGACCCGTACTTCGCGCTCGCCGAGCAGCCCGGCGTACAGGTACTCGCCGACGCCACCGGCGTGGCGAACAACCGCGAGTACCTGCTGGTCGCCAAGGAGTCGGCGGACACCAAGACCGAGCAGATCAAGAGCTTCCTGGCGACGTACGAGAAGACGACCGCCTGGGGGATCGCCAACCCGGATGACCGTGCCAAGATCCTGGCGCCGGAGCTGAAGATCGACGAGCCGACCGTCAAGCGGGCGCTCGCCCGCGCGGCGCAGCCGCTCGCGCCGCTCAGCCCGGAGGTCGGCGACGAGCTGCAGGCCATCGCCGACGGCTTCACCGAGCTCAAGCTCATCCCCGGCAAAGTCGACATCAAGCCGCTGATCGACGACCGATTTGCGCTGTCCGCCCAGTGATCGACCGCTGCGGTGCTGTCCGCTCAGTGATCGACTGCTGCGCTGCTGTCGGCTCAGTGGTCGATTGCTTCGCTAAGGAGGCTCCACAATGACCTTGTTGGCCGCCCCCGCCACCGAGGTGGCGACTGACGTCGCCGCCACCGCCCCGCCGGCCGCGCGCCGGCGGGTGCGGTGGCAGCGCGCCGTCAGCCCGGTCGCGATCCTGGTGCTGTGGGAGGCGCTGTCGCGCGGCGGGGTGCTGTCGCCGGAGAAGCTGCCCGCGCCCAGCACGGTGCTGGAGACGGGCTGGCGGCTCACCGCCGACGGCACGCTGGGCGCGCACCTGCTGGACTCGCTC
>DASWMR010000182.1:0-5256 GCA_036399635.1 Actinoplanes sp.
CGAGCTGGTTAGCTGAGGCGGGACAGCGGCGGTGACTCAGGTCATGATGCGCTGTTAGCAGTCACATTGCTAAGCTGCTAACAACCACAAGGGAGAGGAGCCCACCCATGACCACCGAGCAGATCCGCGAGTCCGGCGAGCGCGTCACCGAAACGGCCCGGCACTTCGGGCGGCAGTCGATCGACGCCTACGAGCAGGTCGTCAACAGCGCCGTCGACTTCGAGCGGGCCACCGCCGACGCCGCGCCGGCCGACTGGATCAAGAACGCGATCGGGGCGCACGCCAAGTTCGTCGCCGACGTCAACGCCGCGTACGTGGGGGCCCTGCGCTCCATCGTCAACTGACCGGCCCGCACGAAGGAGAACCCGGCCGTCACGCCGCACCGGGCCCGGAACCGTCCTCGGTTCCGGGCCCGGCGTCGTCCTCGGTGCGCCCGCGCCGGCGCCGCGCCACGGTCGCCTCGGTCAGCGCGCTGTAGATCTCGGCGAGCGCCTGCCGCTGGCGCGCGGTGAGATCCGGGTCCCGGTCGATCGCGGCGAGCACCTCCGACGGCGCGGGCCGCTGCGGTGCGAGCGCCTCGGCCTGGTCCTGCAGCGCGTCGGCGGAGGTTTGCAGCGAGTTCGCAATGGCGCCCAGCACCTGCTCGGACGGCGCCCGCAGGCCGCGTTCGATCTGCGACAGGTACGGGCCGGAGATGCCCACCATGGCGGCGAACTGCCGCATCGGCAGCTCGGCCAGTTCCCGCTGCTTACGAATGATCTCGCCCAGGGTGGAAGGCAGTCTGCGGTCGCTCACCGGGTGAGAGTATCGCCCTACTTCAGCATGGTGCGGGCGGTCGACACGTACGCCGCGGTGACGTCCTGCAGGAACCTGGCGTGCGCGGTGGCGATGCTGGAGACCCAGTCCAGCTGCGACGCGCCGGCCGCCTTCTCCTCGAACTCCACCAGGGTGCGCAGCGAACGCTCGTACGCGTCGAGGCTCTGGTTACCGGCGGCCCGGGCCGACTCGATGAACCGTTCGGTCAGCTCCCGGATGCTCTGTACCGCCTCGTCGGACGCGGTCTTGATCTTGGCAGCCGCTTCCTCGCCCATCTCGTTGCTCATGTCGATCATCTCTCCCTCACATAGTCGCCGGGCCCGTCGCCCAGCACCGGGTGCATCTCGCTGCCCATCGACGGTGGTTCGATCAGTGGGCCGGACCGTTTGGCGCTCCAGACTGTCCAGTCCTCCCACCACGAGCCCGGGTGCCGCTCGCCCAGCGCGCGCCACTGCTCGGGGTCTTCCGGGTACTGGTCGCCGGTCACGTACCAGGACTTCGGCGACGGCGGGTTCACGATCCCGGCGATGTGCCCGCCGCTGGACAGCACGAACCGGGCGTTGCCGCGCACGTGCCGGATCGTCGCGTACGAGGAGGTCCACGGGACGATGTGGTCGTTGATCGCGGCGACGATGTAGAGGTCCTGGTCGACGTCCGCGAGGTCGAGCACCTGCCCGCGTACCTGGAGCTTGCCTTTGACGAAGTTGTTCTGCATGTAGAAGTTGCGCAGATAGAACGAGTGCATGGCGGCCGGCATCCGGGTCGCGTCGCTGTTCCAGGCCAGGATGTCGAAGGCCGGCGGCTGCTTGCCCATCAGCCAGTTGGACACCACGTAGTTGAAGATCAGGTCGTTGGCCCGCAGCAGGTCGAACGTGCCGACCATGTCCTTTGCCTCGAGGAAGCCCTGCCGCGACATGCGCCGCTCGAGCTTGACGACGGTCTCCTCGTCGGTGAAGGAGCCCAGCGCCCCCGGATCGGTGTAGTCGACCATCGTGTTCAGCAGCGTGATCGAGTTGAGCCGGTCGTCGCCCGCCTCGACCAGGTAGGTCGCGGTCATCATGGTGATCGCCCCACCCAGGCAGAGGCCGACAAAGTCGATCTTATCGGCGCCGGTGATCTCGCTGATCACATCCATCGCCGCCCGCGGGCCCTGCACCAGATAGTCGTCCATCGTGGTCTTCGCCATCGTGGCGTCCGGGTTGCGGTAGCTGATCGCGAACACGGTGCGGCCGTGCTGCACCGCCCACTCGATGAAGCTGCGTCCCGGTGCGAGATCCATGACGTAGTACTTGTTGATCCACGGCGGGCTGCAGAGCAGCGGCACCTCGTGCACCTCGGCGGTCTGCGGCAGATACTGCAGCACCTCGATGAGGCCGTTGCGATAGACCACCTTGGCGGGGGTGGCGGCGAGGTTGCGGCCCACCTCGAACCCGGACGTGTCGACCTGCCGCGGGCGCCCGTTGTTGTGCACCAGGTCGTCGGTGAAGTTACGCCACCCGTCGAGCAGGCTCCGGCCGCCCGTCTCCAGGGCACGCTTGAGCACCGCCGGGTTGGTGAGCGCGAAGTTGGTGGGGGACAGGGCGTCGTGCAGGAACGAGAACGCCAGCTCGGCCTTGCCCTGCTGCACCCCGTCCAGATCGGCGGCCCGCACCAGGTCCAGGCCGTACTCCCGGCACGCCAGATAGGCCTGCCGCAGCCCCCAGTACGCCGGATTCTGCTCCCAGGCCGGGTCGGCGAACCGCTTGTCGCGCGGATCCACCACGATCGGCCCCTCGGCGGCGCGCCCGGCGAACCGGCTGATCGTGGCGGTGCCCGCGTTCACCAGCCGCTCGCCGAGTCGCAGCGTCGACGAGGTGGCCGCGAGCGGGCTACGCCGCATGGCCCGGGTGGCGGCCGACAGGGCCTGCCCGAGCAGCGCGGGGTCGTTGTCCTCGAACATGGTCGCCTCCGGCGCGAGGACCTCTGCCGCCTCGGCCGCCAAACCGTCCGACCACGCCGCGGAACTCATCAGCCCGGCCCGGAGTAGCGGAACACCAGCTCGGCCACGCACACCGGTTTCGGGTGCGCCTCCCGCTCGAACGCCAGGCCGAAGGTCAGCTGATAGCCGCCCGGCACCTCGGCCACGTCGGTCACCCGCACGGTCATCCGGACGCGGCTACCGACCGGGGTGGGCGCCGGGAACCGCACCCGGTTCAGCCCATAGTTGAGGATCTGCGTGGTGCCGCGCACCTCGAGCAGCTCGTAGAGCAGGCCAGTCGAGCGGGACAGCACGAAGAAGCCGTGCGCGATCGTGCCGCCGAACGGGCTCGACCGGGCCCGCTCGGCGTCCACGTGGATCCACTGGTCGTCGCCGGTGAGCGCGGCGAACGTGGAGACCTGCTGTTGAGTGATCTCTATCCAGCGGCTGGCGCCCAGGTCCCGGCCCTTGAGCGAGGGCAGGTCGAGCACGTCGATGATCTCAGCCAAGGTCGGCCTCCCAGTCTCGGTCCTGCAGGGCGTCCCGTACGTACGCGAGGAACTGCGCGGCCACCACGCCGTCCAGCGCCCGGTGGTCGTAGGACAGGCCCAGCACGCAGGTGTGGTGCACGGCGATCGCGTCACCGACCGCCACCACCCGGCGGGCCACGCCCTCGGTGGTGAGGATGGCGACGTTCGGCTGGTTGATGACGGCGGCCGAGGCGTACGTGCCGATCGGGCCGGGGTTGCTGATGGTGAACGTGGAGCCGGTCAGCTCGGCCGAGCCCAGCTTGCGGTCCTTGGCGCGGGTGCCGACGTCGCGGACGGCGCGGGCCAGGCCGCGCAGGTTGAGCGCGTCGGCGTCCCGGATCACCGGGGCCATCAGACCGAATCCGGGGACGTCGACGGCGATGCCCAGGTTGACGTAGTGGTGCAGGGTGATCGTCTTGGCCGGCAGGTCGATCGAGCTGTTCAGCGGCGGGAAGGCCAGCAGCCCGTCGCAGACCGCCCGGGCGATGAACGGCAGATAGGTCAGCGACGCGCCCTCGGCCTTGCGGAACGCCGCCTTGTGCCGCTGCCGGACATGCTCGACGGCCTCCAGGTCGACCTCGATGGAGGTCCACACGTGCGCGGCGGTCCGCCGGGACTCGATCATCCGCTCAGCCGTCACCAGCCGCACCCGGGACATGGGTAGTACTTCCGCACGCCCGGCGGGGGTGGGCCGGTCGACGGCGATGGGCCGGTCGGCGTCCACCGCAGCCACCGCGGCCAGCACATCCTCTCGCATGATCCGGCCGCCACCACCGGTGCCGGCGACGGTCGCGAGATCGAGGTTGTTCTCCGCAGCCAGCCGGCGGACCGCCGGTGACAGCACGCGGCCGTTCCCGCTTTTCGGTGGAGCGGAAGGCGCCTCCGCGGGTGCCTTGATCTCGCCGGGCGGCGCGACCGACTCGTCCACCGGCGAGTGCTCGCCGGCGATCTCGGCGCCGGCCGGCCCGATCCGGGCGAGCAGGGTCCCGACCGGCACGGTGTCGCCGGGAGCGACCAGCACCTCGAGCAGCACCCCGTCGAACGGGCTGGGGATCTCGGAGTCCACCTTGTCGGTGGAGACCTCGAACAGCGGATCGTCGAACGCGACCGGCTCGCCGACCTCCTTGAGCCAGGCGCTAAGCGTCCCCTCGGTGACGCTCTCGCCGAGCTTCGGCATGCTCACTTCGTTGATGTCGTCGGCCATCGGTACGCCTCTCAACCGTGCGCTTGTCAACCGTGCAGGGAGCGACCGCTGAAGGTCAGCATCGTTTCCCCGATCGCCTCGGACAGGCTCGGGTGCGGGTGGATGAAGTGCCCGACGTCGTCGGGCCGCGCCTGCCAGTTGACCGCCAGATAGCCCTCCGCGAGCAGTTCGCTCGCCCACGGTCCGACCAGGTGGAAGCCCAGGATCGGGCCGTCCTTGGCGGCGACGACCTTCACCAGGCCGTCGGTCTCGCCGATGATCATGGCGCGTCCGTTGCCGGCGAACTTGTGCTTGTGGACCTCGACGTCGTGGCCGGCGGCCCGCGCCTGCTCCTCGGTCAGCCCGGCCCAGGCCACCTCGGGGTGGGTGTAGACGACCCACGGCACGTTCGGGTAGTCCACCGGAACCGGGTTCTCGCCGAGGATCGCCTTGATGGCCACGATCGCCTCGGCGTACGCCACGTGGGCCAGCCCGGGGGTGTCGACGACGTCGCCGAGGGCGTAGACGCCGGGCCGGTTGGTGGCCATGGTGGCGGTGTCGACACGGACGAAGCCGCGCTCGGAGACCGCGACTCCGGCCTCGTCGAGACCGATGTCCTCGACGACCGGCCGTCGACCGATCGCCACCAGCACCTGGTCCACCTCGATCTTCTCGGTGGCGCCGCCGCTCTCGAAGCCCAGCACCAGGCCGTTGCCGCTGCGCTCCGGCGCGGTGACCCGGGCGCCGGCGTGCACCTTCGTGCCGCGGCG
>DASWMR010000183.1:0-6197 GCA_036399635.1 Actinoplanes sp.
TTTATCCGGACAGATGAGCCCATCGAATCTAGCGAGTGGTCGAGCATCCGGTCCCGGATACCACCAATTTCGGCCAGGGCGCGACGCCCGGTGTCGTCCGGAGTCGAGGCGTGACCGTACCGCCGTAGCCACCCCTGGGTACGCCGGTCAGCATCGTGACGTCCAGCGTCCGCTCGCTGCCCGGCTGCAGGTCCACGGTGACGACGCCGACAGCACGCCGCCGGTCCCGGCCCGAACCGAAGGGTCGCTCGACGCGATCGAGCTGCAGGGTGCCGATGGAGCCGCCCGTCGGGCTGTAGAGCGCGATGACGGTCCGGAGGGTATAGGGGTGACCGGCAAGGCCCAGGCCCAGCACGGAGGGCGACAGTCCGGATTCCGGGGCCGTCGATCCCAAGGTGACGCGCAGGGACAGTTCGCGGCGGCCGTCGCTACGGCAGGCCGGCGTGACCGCGAGTTCGACGCGGTGGGTGAGGTAGTAGCCGAGCTTCGAGCCGCTGCCGTCGTTGAGGAACACGCCTACCGTCGGGTCGACACCATCACTCGCCGGAAGCACGCCGGCGAGCACGGTGTCCGCCAGGATGGCGTTCTCGTCAGGACGGGTACTCCAGACGAGTAGCCGGCGTTCGCCGGCCGCCTTCGCGAGCGCCCCGAGGAGCGTCGACGGACGCAGCGGCCGGCTGACCAGCGCCTGAAAGGTCGCCCGGGCAGCGGCCGCGAAGTAGTCGTCCTGCCGCTTCGGGGAGACGCCATCGGCGTAGATCCGCGAGAGCAGAAGCGACACGGCGGTCGCCGCGGTCAACGGCTCACCACCGGGTACCGGGACCGGTCCGAGCGCCGCTAGCACGTAGGAGAGGGCGACCGGGTCGGTGGCGAACACTCCGTCGACCGTCACGCCGGAGCGCCGTCGGTACATCTCCCTGGCGAGGGCGCCGGTGGTCGGGAAGTGCGGGGTGAGATTGATGTCTGCCGGAAAGATGGCCGGCTTGTCGGTGTAGAGATCGCGCTCGGCGGGTGCCAACGCCAGGACCGGCGCGGCGAACTCGCCGAGACCGCTGGCGGTGCCCTGGTCCGAGATCGTGATCTTTCCCCGGTCGGCGCGCAGGACGATGAACGCGCCCGGCATGCCGCCGGTCGCGCGCACCTCGGCGAGATTCTGTAGCAGGACGAGATGGGTTCGTGGGCCGTCGACGCCGAGCATCGAGGGCAGCAGCTGCGCGGTCTTCGCGGCCAGCCCGGCAGTCCGCGCCGCCCGGTGCAACTCGGCCTGCAGCCCGACCACGGCCGTGCGGACCGGCGCGGTCAGGCCGTCGACGGCAATGGCGTCGACCGACTCGGCTACCCGCCGCACCGCCGTGTCGGCCTCGGCCAGCCGGGGCGCTGCGTGTTTCAGCGAGGCCAGGTCGGCCCGACCGCTCGTGGGCAGGATAGCGCCGGTGCCGAGCAGCCCGGCCGTGGCGACGAAGGCGGGGAGACCATGCCGGGCCAGGTCGTCCATGGCCGTCGTAACGGTCCGGATGGCGGCGAGGTCGTCGCCCGCAGCCGGCAGGTGGGTACCCGCCTGCCAGATCGGGTCGTTCCCATCCGCCCGGGCCGCCCGCGTCTCGCCCTGCAACTGAGCGAGGGTCTGCGCGGCCGCCGGATCAACCTGCCGGAGTTGGCTGTGCAGCTGCCGGATCAGGGTGGCCGCCTGCTGAAGGTGGTCGCGGGAGCTCAGCACGCGCGTCGCACCCCAGGCCGTGGCTGTCGACCCGGTCAGCACCAGAGTCAGCGCCACGATGACCGGCCAACCGGGGCGCCGGCGCGGGCGTAAGACGTTGATCACTGACCCCACCCACCACTCCGGCCGCCCTAGACGACAAAACACATTTTACCGATCTAATGCACCAAACTCTGCATAATGGCTTTAAGGCCGCATTCTCAAAGCGGTATTCCCATGAGGGGAGTCACCATGCCTGTCGCGGAGCTGGGCCTGCTGGTGGCGGCCGGATGACCGGCTCGGTGGTCCTGACCGGCGCAAGCGGCTTCCTGGGTTGGCACGTACGGGTACTCGCCCGCGCCCTGCACCTGAGCGACCCGACGCCCGTCCCGCGGCACGTCCTCACCGACGCCGATCGGCTCGCCGGGCTGCTCAGCGGCGCCGACCGGGTGCTGCACGTGGCCGGCGTCAACCGCGGCCAGCCGGACATCGGCAACCGGGAGCTCGCCGACCAGCTGGCCGCCGGCCTCCGCCGCTGCGCGACACCACCGAAGGTCGTCGTCTTCGCCAACTCGACCCATTCGGGCAGCGGCACGCCGTACGGGCAGGGAAAGGCCGCTGCCGCGGCCACGCTGGCCGAGGCGACCCGTTGGTCCGGCTCGCAGTTCGAAGACGTTCTGCTACCGAACCTGTTCGGTGAGCATGGCCGGCCGCACTACAACTCGGTGGTGGCCACCTTCTGCCAGTTGCTGGCCGCCGGCCGCGCCCCACAGATCGACCACGACCGGCCGCTCGACCTGTTGCACGCCACGGATGCGGCGGCGTTGCTGCTCGGCGTCCAGGTGCCCGGGGCCGGGCCGGTCCGGCGCAGCGTGGGTGAGGTGCGCGACCAGCTACGCACCATCGCGTTCCGGTACGCGACCGGCGAGATTCCGGAGCTGACCGGCCGGTTCGACGTGCGGCTGTTCAACACGTACCGGTCGCACCACTTTCCGGCGAATGTGCCGGCCCAGTTGGTCCGGCACGCCGATCCGCGTGGTGAGCTGGTCGAGGCCGTGAAGGTACACGGCGGAGGCGGCCAGACCTTCTTCTCCACCACCAGTCCAGGCGTCACCCGTGGGCAGCACTTCCACCTGGCCAAGGTGGAGCGGTTCGTGGTCCTGCGCGGTGACGCCGAAATCCGCATCCGGCGGCTGATGCATTCCGACGTGCTCAGCTTCCGGGTCTCCGGCGACCGCCCGGTATTCGTGGACATGCCGTCCATGTGGGCGCACAGCATCACCAATGTGGGGCACTCCGAGTTGCTCACCCTCTTCTGGGCGAATGAGGTGTTCGACCCGCTCAACCCGGACACCTATCCGGAGCGGGTGTCGTCGTGAAGATCGGCATAGTCAGTCAGTGGTACGTACCGGAGCCGGCCTATCTTCCCGAGAACCTCGCCCGCGAACTGGTCGCCCGCGGGCATCGCGTGCGGGTATTGACCGGCTTCCCCACCTACCCGGCCGGCAAGGTGTACCCGGGCTACCGGCAACGCTGGAGGGACACCGCCGTCCTGGACGGCGTGGCCGTGCGGCGGGTTCCGCTCTACCCGAGCCACGACCGCTCCGGCGTGCGGCGGGCAGCCAACTACCTGTCGTTCGCCGCGACCAGCACCGCCGCGGCATTGCCGTATCTGGGCAGCGCCGACGTCATCTACGTGTACCTCACCCCGGCCACCGTGTTCGCTGCGCCGGCGCTGCTGCGCCTGCTGCGGGAGACACCGGTGGTTCTGCACGTCCAGGACATCTGGCCCGAGTCGGTGACCTTCTCGTCGATGGTTCCGGGCGGCCGCACCGGTCGCTTGATCAACGGCGTACTGGACGCGGCGATGCGCCGGACGTACCGCCTGGCCTCCTCCATCGCGGTCATCGCTCCCGCCATGCGGGAGCTCGTCGTGGCCCGCGGTGCCGACCCGGCCCGGGTGCGCGTCGTTCTCAACTGGGCCGATGAGGCGTTCTTCCGCCCGGTGCCGCCGACCCCGTCCGCCCGCGAGCGGATCGGTCACCGGAACCGCTGCACCGTCATGTACGCCGGCGCGCTGGGACCGTTCCAGAACATCGAGGACTCCATCCGCGCCGCGGCCGCTGTCCGGGACGACGTCGATCTCGTCCTCGTCGGATCCGGCATCGGCGAGGGTGCCGCCCGAAGCCTTACCGCACGCCTCGGTGCCGACAACGTCCGGTTTCTGGGCCGCCTGCCGATGTCCGACATGGCCGCCCTGTACGCCGTGGCCGACTACCAGCTCATCACCCTGAAGAATCTGGCGATCTTCCAGGGCACCATCCCTTCGAAGCTGCCAGCCGCGTTGTCCTGCGGCGCACCGGTCATCGTCGCGGCTCCCGGCGACTGCGCCGCGATCGTCGAAGGGAGCAACCTCGGCCTCGTCTGCCCGCCGGAGGACTGGCCGGCGCTGTCCGACCGGTTCCGGCGTGCGGCAAAGCTCAGCGCGGCCGAGCGAGCCGGAATGGGGCACCGGGCGCTGAGTTGCTACCGCGCGCGGATGTCCCGGCAGGCCGGCATCGACCAGCTGGAGTCCATGCTGGTGGAGGCGGCCCGGTGACCCGGGTCATGACGGTCGTGGGCACCCGGCCGGAACTCATCCGGCTCTCCCGGGTACTTGTCCGCCTGGAACGCTCCGTCGATCACCTCCTGGTGCACACCGGGCAGAACTGGGATCCGACGCTGAACGACGTCTTCTTCGACGAACTCGACCTGCCCAAGCCCGCTCGTAACCTCGCCGTCGACACGTCGTCGCTCGGATCGGTGCTGGCCGGTGTGCTGACCGGCGTGGAAACCGCGATCGCCGAGTTGCGTCCGGACGCCCTGCTCGTCCTGGGCGACACGAACAGTTGCCTGGCCGCGCTGATGGCTCGGCGAATGCGGGTGCCGGTCTACCACATGGAGGCCGGCAACCGTTGTTTCGATGCCAACGTGCCGGAAGAGACCAACCGTCGTCTGGTCGATCACGTCAGCGACTTCAATCTCGTCTACACCGAACACGCCCGCCGCAATCTGCTGGCGGAAGGCCTGCATCCCCGCCGGATCGCGCACACCGGCTCGCCGATGCGGGAAGTCCTCGACCACTACCGCCCGCAGATCGCCGCGAGTACCGTGCTGTCCCGGCTCGGGCTCGAACCGGGCGGTTACTTCATCGTGAGTGCGCACCGCGAAGAGAACGTCGACGATCCGGCCCGTCTGCGGAGCCTCATCTCCTGCCTGCGCGCGATCCGCGACGAGTGGCGGCTCCCCGTCCTCGTGTCCACGCATCCGCGCACGCGCAACCGGCTGGAGCGGGCCGCGGCCGATCTGGACTCGCTGGCGGGCGTCACCTTTCATCGACCCTTCGGCTTCTTCGACTACGTACACCTGCAGATGAACGCGCGGTGCACCCTCTCCGACAGCGGTTCCATCAGCGAGGAATCGGCAATCCTCGGCTTCCCCGCCGTCGTCCTGCGGGAGTCGATCGAGCGTCCGGAGGCCCTGGACACCGGTACGACGCTGATGACCGGCCTCGACGCCGGCGCGTTGCCGGAGGCGGTCGCCTGCGCGACCGGGCAGCGCGGCACCTGCCCGACCGACTACCAGATCACCGACACGTCCCACCGGGTCGAACGCTTCATTCTGTCCACCGTGCGCCGCCATCACGACTGGGCCGGGGTACGCAGGCCACCGGCGACCGGGGAGGCCCGCGTTGGTCGATGAACGCCTCCGGGTCCTGATCACCTGCGGCACCTTCGAACCGGGCTTTCGTGGTGGTGGGCCCGTCCGCTCCGTAGCACACATCCTCGACACGGCATCGGAGCGGATCGCCGCCGTTCTGATCACCAGCGACCGCGACGCCGGCGCGACCGCGCCCTATCCGGGCCTGACCGGCCGGTGGCGCCCACGGAACCGGGCGCGGATCTTCTACCTGAACGTCCATGCGCCCCGGCAGTGGCTGCGACTCTGGCGGGACTTGCGAGATGTCCCGTTCGACCTCCTCTACGTGAACAGCTTTCTGTCACCACTGTTCACGGTGCTCCCGATCCTCGCGGTGCGGCTGCGGCTGCTGCGCTGTAGCGGCGTCCTGATCGCTCCGCGCGGCGAGTTGTCCGCCGGTGCCCTGTCGTTGAAGGCGGCCAAGAAACGGCTCTTTCTCCGATGGTGGGGGCGGTTCCTCGCCGGCACGGCGGTCCGATGGCACGCCTCCACCGCACGGGAGGCTGCCGAGATCCGGGCCGTCTATCCGTGGGCCGACGTCGACGTGGGCCTCAACCAGGTGATGCTTCCGCAGGATCCGGAGCCGCCCACGATCGGCGGGCACACCGCCCGGCTGACCTTCATCGGCCGGGTCTCGCCGATCAAGAACGTGCACCTGATCATCGAAGCTCTGCACCATGTGGACACCCGGGTCGAGTTTGACATCTACGGGCCGGTGGAGGACCGGGCGTACTGGTCCCGATGCCAATCGACGATCGCGGGT
>DASWMR010000184.1:0-8710 GCA_036399635.1 Actinoplanes sp.
GATGGTCGGTTACGGCACCGGGCTCGTGGCGGCGTACACGAGCTTGGTGCTCGCCCGCCCGGGCGTGATCTTTGCTCTGCTCAAGCTGCTCCCCGGCGCCATCAAGGTGATCACCGCCGAGGACAGCCCGCGGGTCGCCACCCTGCGCGACGACTTCCCCCGGGAGCTGCTCTCCGCCAACCGGCGCGGAATGCTCGCCGGGCCCTGGGCCTATCTCAAGGGCCGCCGCGCGGCGCGCGCGAAGGTCCGCGGCGCCCGGGCCTGACCGGTTCGGCCGGGCGGCGACCACCCCCCGCTCCCGGCCCTCACGTTGACCGCACCGTGGCACGACCGCAACGAAGGGCAACGACAGATGCAGCAGCGCTCCGCCGACCGACCCGACGCCTCTCTCGGCGAGGCCGCCGCACCGATCCCGGTGGGTGCGCCGAGTCCTCCGCAGACGCCGCCCGGTGAACGCCTGGTGCGGATCCCGCTGACGCCGGGCGACTTCTCGAACACCCGGGTGTTGCCCGCACCGGTGATCACCACCACCGGCGCCGCGGGCGCCTTCCGCGCCGTCGCGCCGGTCCCGGCCGCCACCGGGACCGCGGCCGATCACCGGCCCGAGTTCGCGCTGACCGGCGTCGCGGCCGCGGTTCTCGGCGCGGCCGGCCTGGCCGTGCCGAACGACTACGTGAGCCTGGTGCTGCTGCTGGTCTTCCTGGTGCTCGGGCCGGGCGCCGCGGTGCTCTCGGTGGCCCGCGCCGGCACCCGCCTGGTGTCCTGGGCGTTGTCGGTGATCGGCAGCATGACCATCGCGGTCGGCGCCGGGGTGCTCACCCTCTGGACCCACGTGTGGCAGCCGGACGCCACCCTCGCCCTGCTGGCCGGCGGCACCGCGCTCGTCTCGCTCGGGCAGCTGGTGCGGCTCACCCGGGCCGGCGTCCCGGTCAACCTCGGCCGGGTCGGCCCGCCCCGGGAAACGGTCGACAACGGTCGGCTGCTGGCCGTCCTTCCGCTTGTCACCACCGCCGTCGCCGTGGCGCTGTGGATCGTCGCCCTGGTCCGGCTCGACCCCGACGCCGTCAACATGTACGGGTTCTCCGCCTCACTGGGCGTGCCGTTCATCGCCGGTGTCGTGCTCCTGATGATCGGCTTTGCGGTCGAGCTCTTCGGCCGCGCCCGCCCGCTGGTGCTCGGCGCGGTGCTGCTCGTGGTCCCGGTGATCATGCAGGCCACCGTCCCGCTGCTGGACGGCACGATCGAGTACGCCTGGACCTACAAGCACATCGGCGTCATCGACCTGCTGCGCGACCACGGTCACCTGATCAGCTCGAGCGACATCTACCAGCAGTGGCCCGGCTTCTTCGCCGTGCTGGCCCTGCTCTCGCAGGCTTCCGGGGTCGACGCCCTCTCGTTCGCGGCCTGGTCGTCGCTCTTCTTCGCGCTGGCCAACTCGCTGATGACCGCGGCGCTGCTGCGGCAGTTCACCAAAGACCGGCGGGTCATCGCGCTTGCCGTGCTGCTGACGCAGGCCGCCATGTGGGTCGACATCGGCTACTTCTCGCCGCAGGCGTACGTCTACACCCTGATGCTCGGCTTCTGGATCATCGTGACCCGGTGGCTCGTCGGTGCACCGGAGCTCGGCGAGGCGACCGGCCGGATCGCCCGGTTGCGCGGCTGGCTGGTCCGCGGGATGCCGGCCGGCCTGCCCACCACCCGGCGTACCCGGGTTGGTGCCGCGCTGGCCGCCGCCGCCGTGTTCGCCGCGATCACCGTGGCGCACCAGCTGACGCCGTTCATGATGCTGGTTCCGGTCCTCGCGTTCGCGGTGCTCGGCGTGCTGCGGCCGCGCCTGCTGGCGGTCGGCCTGATCGGCATCGTGCTCGCCGTCGTCGCGCCCCGGCTCGGCTCGGTGACCAGCCAGTACAACATCCTCAGCCTGGACTTCCTGTCCAACGCCTCGGGCAACGCCAGCACCTGGGGAACGACCGAGCAGGAGTTCTCCGCGGCCGTCGCCCGCACGCTGGCGATCTGCCTGTGGCTCGCCGCCCTGGTGGCCCTGTTCCTCTCCCGCCGCAAGCTCGGGCGGGTGCTGGTGCCGGCCGCGCTCGGCTTCCTGCCGATGTCCACGCTCGTCGCCGGCAACTACGGCGGCGAGGCGATCTACCGCGTCTTCGCGTTCTCGCTGCCGTTCGTCAGCCTGCTGATCGGCGTGCTGTGGGTCGGGCGCAAGCGGCGCCGCGGCGGGCCGGCGATGCTAGCCTCCGGGGTGCTGCTCGCCGCGATCATGCTGGCCGGTCTACAGGGCCTGCAGGGCCAGCTGTCCGTGCACCAGGTGCGGGCCACCGACATCGAGGCGGCGCAGTACTTCTACGCCAACGCCCAGCCGAACTCGGCACTGGTGCTCGTCGCGCCGAACTTCCCGACGAAGCTGAGCGGCAACTACGGGTCGTTCAACCGCGGTCACGTCTCGGTGGACATCTCGCTGGTCGGCGACCCGCTGTTCACCGGCACGCTGAGCGCGGCCCGGATCGACGACATCCAGACCTACATCCGGGCGATGAGCTACCCGACGAACTACCTGGTGGTCAGCGAGGCGATGGGCGACTACACGGACTACTTCGGCACCGAGCCGGCCGGGACGATGGCGGCGCTGGACACCGCGCTGCGCGGGTCGTCCGACTGGACGGTCTTCTACCAGGGCCCGGGTGTCACGATCTTCCAGCTCAAGCCGGCTGCCATCTAACGGCTATTTCACGGTCGAGGAGGCGTCGTAGCCGGTGCGGGTGCGCCACACGTCGTAGGTGACCGCGGTCTCCGTCCAGGTCGCGTCGACTACGGCGAAGGCGTCCTTGCCGGTGACGTACGTGTTCCGGTCCACCGAGATGCCGGTGGGCTGCTCCGCCTCGTACTGCAGGCGCCAGACCACCGTGCCCGCCCGCCGGGTGACCGTGTTGCCGGTGATCTGGAGGTCGTCGATCTTGCCGGCGAAGTCGCCGTCGTTGGACAGCAGGAAGGTGAACTTCGACAGGCCGGTGAACGTGTTGCCGCTGATCACCATGCCGGCCGCGCAGCGCAGCACCAGGCCGGTGTCGTTGTCGAAGCCGGCCCAGCCGCCGGTCCCGGTCGCGGTGTTGCCGGTGAAGACGTTGTTCGCGCAACTGCCGCCGCCGCCGGTGCCGGTCTCCAGCACGCCGTCGTTGGTCTCGAACGTGTTGCCGGTGATGGTCACCCCGGTCGCGTCGTAGAGCTCGATCCCACCGCCGTCGACCTTGTAGTCGGTGGACGGGCCGTGGTTGCGGCGCACGGTGTTGTTCCGGAAGGTCGGCCCCGGCGAGTCGGTGATGAAGGTCGCCGCGAGGCCGTAGCCGCCGAAGTCGTCGTTCGCCGCGGCGCTGTTCTGCACGATCACGTCCTGGTCGTGCACGTCGTTGTTCTCGACCAGCACGCCGCGGCCGCCCCGGCTGACCACGATGCCGGCGCCGTTGTGCAGGACCTCGGAACCGGTCACGTGCACGCCCCGCGACTCGGTGAGCAGGATGCCGTGGCAGCCGACCGGCAGGCCGGCCGCGTTGGTGCCGTGGCTGTCCCGCACCACCACCCCGCTGATCGTCACCTTGCTCACCTGGTGCACCCGGATGCCGCTGCCGTGGTCGCCGGTGATGTTCACGTCGGCGTTCGCCTTGGGCACGCAGCCGCGCACGGTGAGATCCGCGACGGTGACCCCGGTGGCGGCGATCAGCACCACGTCGCGTACCCCCGTCTTGCCCTTGATCGTGGCCCGCTCGCCCGGGGCGCCGGCGATGGTGAGGTTGGGCCGGGAGACGACGAACGGGTCGTACTCGCCCTTGCGCAGGAAGATCTTCGAGCCGGCCGGGGCGGCCCCGATCGCGTGTTGGACGGTCCGCCAGGGCTTGCCGGGCGTGCCGGTGGCCGCGTCCGAGCCGCGGGTGGAGACCCAGTAGCCGGGGCCGGCGGTGGCCACGTCGGGCGCTCCCTCAGAATAGAGCTCGCGATAGCCGAACACGGCGGCGCCGGCCAGCAGCACCAGCACGATGACCGCGGCCAGCAGCCGGCGCCGGCCGGACAGCACCCACCCGGCCCGGTGCGCGCCCTCCTCGGCCACGTGTGCGCCGGTTTCGCCGGCCTCGTGGGCGCCGGCCTCGCCGGCCGGGCTGCGCCGGAGCCTGGTCACCCGCTGAAGGAGGGGTCGTCCGACATGGCCCGGTACGCCGACAGCGACGCGGCAGTCGAGTCGATCCGCCATTTCTCCTTCGATCCCGGGTGCGTGTCGGTGTCGAACCAGACCACCGCGCCGACGGCCGGGCGGGCCTTGACCCACTCCCGGAACGAGGTGATCCACTCGGGCTTGGTGAGGCCGCCCCGGTCGACGGCGGAGACCTCAGTGATCATGATCGGCTTGCGCGGGGCGTACGCGTCGTAGAAGGCATCGAAGATCTCGGCCGGCGACTGGGTCTGCCCGTACCCGGAGACACCGGCCCAGTCGACGTACTCGTCACCGGGGTAGTAGTTGGCATACCGGTTCCACTGGTCGCTGGGCACCGAGCTCGCGTTCGGGCTCCACACCCAGGAGACGTTGTCCGCGCCCTCCTCGCCGAAGATCCGGTGGACCCGCCGCCACGCCTTGACGTACCCCGCGGTGTCCTTGTTGTTGGCCGCGCCGCCCCACTGGTAGAAGTCGCGGTTCATGTCCCAGGCCCACCGCAGCAGGGTGGGCCGGCCGCGGGTCACCATCCGGCGGGCGGCGGCCGCGATCAGCTTGTCCGCGGAGCCGTCGTTGACCTCGGTGTAGGCGGGTGCCCGCCAGGACAGCATCAGCGTGCTGGCCGACGACAGGTAGGACAGCGAGGTGGGCAGTGGGTCCTTCCACGAGTAGAACTGGTGCACGATCCGCTCGGCGCGACCCAGCTGACGGCGCCGCAGCGAGAGGCCCGCCGATTCGCTCAGCCCGCCAAGTTCCACGTACGCGCCGAGTTTGATCTTGCCCTTGGTGAACGGCACCGTGCCGCCGCCCTTGGTGACCGCCTTGGCTGTCGGCGACGGCGAGACCACGGCGGGGGGCGTCTCGGTGGACCGGTACTTCGTGCAGCCGGCCGCCGACAGCGCGCCGAGAGCGGTGACGCCGAGCATGCTGCGCCGCCTCTCGTGAGCCGCCATCCGGCCAGGCCGGCCACCCGGCGGGCCAGCCGCCAACCCGGCTGGGCGAGTTGCTTCACCCTCGGCACCAGGCCAGGTTCGTCGGCGCGGGCCAGCGCGACCAGGTCGGCGCCGGAGTGGTCCGGGGTGGGCTGCAGCCGGGGCACCGCGAACCGGTCGTCGGTCGGGGTGTGCAGCCGGCGCCCGACCTCGGTGGCGTTCTGGTAACCGGCGGCGGCGACCACCTTGCGTACCCGACGCCCGTGATAGCCGTGCGGATACGCGAACGACCGCATCGGGGTCTGCAACCGCTGCTCCAGCTCCTGGTGGCTGCGGGCGACCTCGGCGCGCAGCTGTGCCGGCGGGAGCACGTCGAGCGGATGGTGGATCAGGCTGTGGTTGCCGATCTCGACGCCGGCCGCGGCCACCTCGGCCAGCTCGTCCCAGGTGAGCATCGGGCCGAAGTCGACGGCCCAGCGGCCCAGCCAGTCGGCATACCCGCCCAGGTGGCCGGCGGAGGCGTACAGGGTGGCCCGGGCCCCGCTCTCGCGCAGGACCGGTACGCCGTGGGTGAGGAAATTCCGGTAGCCGTCGTCGAAGGTGACCGCCAGCAGCCGCTCGGTACCGCCCGCGGCGAGGCGGTCCAGCGCCTCGGTGAGACCGACGAGTTCGTAGCCGTCGTCCCGAAGTGCGCCGAGCTGCTCGGCCAGCTGCGCCGGGGGCACCGCGAGGTCGCGCATCGGCCCACCGACCGCCGACACGGAGTGGTACATCAGTGCCGGCAGGGTGGTCCAGCCCGGCCTCGAAGTCACGGTCACGGGCCGTCCTCGTACGCCTTGTGGTCTGAGACCCTACGCTAAGCGACACCTTGCGTGTATTGCGGGTTTTCGCCGTTTTCGACCCTCTGCCAAAAGTCGTAGCCACGCCTCCCGCTCGGGACCGAAGCGCGCCGGACCGCCGACCGGAAGGCTGGAACCATGACATTCGATCCGCTGCGTGGCATGGAGGCCACGCTTCAGGCCGCTGTCGTGCTCGGCACGGTCGTCGTGCCGCCGGCCTGGCACGCGCTCGACTCGTCGCTCGCGGCAGTACTGGCCGCCATGCTGGCGCTACTCGCTTCGGGCGTTTATGCCTTACACGCCGTAACCTTCGATCTCTTCAGGCTCACAGGTCAGCGCGGTCGGCAACGTCTTACCTTTACTCGCGGTGAGGACTGAACCGTTTGAGCCACCCCACCCGTATCCCCGGGCGACGACGTTCCGCTTCTTCCACCGGGGGCGACGAGATGTTCCGATTGATCCACCTCCACGCCGACGGCGGGGTCCCGCGCATCAGCGTGGAATCCGACGGCTTTGTCAGTGCCCGCTCCGCCCTGGCCCGCTACCGCAGCGCTCCGGCCGCCTATTTCGGGGTCGGCCGCTTCGACCACGAGGGCACCCTCGCCGAGATCATCCTGGACCGGCTGTGCGGTCCGCTCGGCGACTGCCCACGACCCGCGACGCTGGTGCACGCCACCACCTACCACCGTCTCTGCGAGACCTGCGCGATGGGCCTCGACGTGCTGACCGTGCCCGAGCTGGCCCGGCTGCTCGGGATCGCCTGCCGGCTGGCCCCGGAGCTCGCCCGCTCCGGCCGGCACTCCGCGCTGGAGGAGGCCTCCCCGTCCGGCAACCGGATAGCCCGCGAATTCGCCTCCCGGGTCGACGACGACGGCTGGCGGCACGAGCTCTGCGCCGAGCTGGCCCGCACGCCCGGCGCGGTCAACGGCCTGCTGATCGGGGTCGGCGCGCTGACCCACCGGGACGTGCTGGATCTCTATCCGCGGTTGCGGGCGCTCGCCGACGAACTGCCGGCGAGCGTGCGCGACGAACTCATCCGGGCCACCGCGCGGCCCCTCTCCCCCGCCGGGGTGACCGGGATGCGGCTCGGCCTGTCCCTGCACTGAGCCGGAAGGCCGGCGAACAGCACGCCGCCAGCCGCGACCGCAATCTGCCCGCCAACGGGTGAACGCCGGTACCTTTCGCCTATGACCCTCACGTTCGCCGGGCTGACCGGCCGGGCCCGGGCACTGGTCGCCGACGGCCGGCGGGCCGTGCTGGGCATCGCCGGGCCGCCCGCCGCGGGCAAGACCACGCTCGCCCAGGAGCTGGTCGCCGCGCTCGCCGCCGACCCGCCGCCGGGTCTGACCGCCGGCGCCTGGGTGGCGCACGTGCCGATGGACGGCTTCCACCTGGCCGACGCCGAGCTGGAACGGCTCGGGCTGCGCGACCGCAAGGGCGCGCCGGAGACCTTCGACGCGCTGGGCTATGCCGCGCTGCTGCGCCGGCTGGTCGCCGACGACGACGACGTGATCTACGCGCCCGGCTTCGAACGGGTGCTGGAGCAGCCGATCGCCGGCGCCATCGGCATCGAACGGCCGGCCCGCCTGATCATCAGCGAGGGCAACTACCTGCTGCTGGACGAGCCGCGCTGGCGCCCGGTCCGCGAGCTGGCGGCCGAGATCTGGTACGCCGATCTGGACGAGCCGGAACGACTGCGCCGGCTGATCGACCGGCACGTCCGGTTCGGCAAGGACGAGTCCGCCGCGATCGCCTGGGCCACCGGCACCGACGAGCACAACGCCCGGCTGATCACCGCGACCCGGGAGCGGGCCGACCTGATCGTCCCGGCCGCCCTGATCCGCGGCGTCGGCAGTACGGCACCCTGAGTGGCATGCTTCACCTGTGTCCGTTGAAGATCCCGGTGCGCCGGCGTCTGTTGCTGAGGCGGTTGAGTCCGAGCCGCGGCGCCCGCGGCGACGGGCTGTCCGGTTCGCGCTGACCATCGCCGCTGTCCTGCTGCTGCTCTTCGGCGTCCCATGGTGGACGCTCCTCGGTTCCGGCAACGACTGGCCCACTGCGGTGTTCGCCGCCGGAACGGTCGTCTTCGCCGTCGCCCTCGCCGGGTTCCCGGTCCTGATGTTCACCGGCCACGGCCCCCGCCACCGCGACGACGCCGCGGTGATCGCCGACACCCTGCTCGGGGTGATCTGGGTCCTCTTCGTCTGGTCGATCCTCGGCCAGGTCATCGCCCTGGTCCTGCGGGCCGCCGGTGTCGACGACCCGGCTCGGTCCCGCATCGCCACCGCGGTGGTCACCCTGATCTCACTGGTCCTGCTCCTCTGGGGGTACGCCGAGGCGAGGCGCGTCCCCCGGGTGCGGCGGGTCGAGGTCGCACTGCCCCGGTTGGGCGCCGGACTGGACGGCCTGCGCCTGGTGCTGCTCACCGACACCCACTACGGGCCGATCGACCGGGCCCGCTGGTCGCGCCGGGTGACCGAGGCGGTTAACCGGCTCGAGGCCGACGTGGTCGCGCACACCGGCGACATCGCCGACGGCGAGGTCGCCGAGCGCCGCGACCAGGCCGCCCCGCTGGCCGACGTGCGGGCCGCCCTGGCCCGGGTCTACGTGACCGGCAACCACGAGTACTTCAGCGGCGCCCAGCGCTGGGTCGAGCACATGGCCTCCCTGGGCTGGGAAGCCCTGCACAACCGGCACGTCGTGGTGACCCGCGACGGCAGCAGCCTGGTCGT
>DASWMR010000185.1:0-7556 GCA_036399635.1 Actinoplanes sp.
ATGTAACAGACCAAGCCGGCATATCCCATGGGTTAAGAGGGATATTGACGTGAGCTGTCGCCTCGGCATTCAATGACGGCAATACCCGAAGTCACGTACGCGGCCCGATCACGAGGAGTCCCGCGATGGTCTCGACGAGTGGATCGCCCCCGGGGCACATTCCTCATGACCGAGTTGACGGCTGACGTTCTCGTGCTGGGTGGCGGCCCGGCCGGGACCTGGGCGGCGGTGGCGGCGGCGCGGTCCGGCGCGACCGTCGTGCTGGCCGACAAGGGCTACTGCGGCACCAGCGGCGCGGCGGCGGCCGGCGGCAACAACGTCTGGTACGTGCCGCCCGGCCCCGAGCGGTCGGCTGCGGTGGCGGCGGGGAGAAGCGCGGCGCCGGCCTCACCTCGCGGGATCTCGAGAAAGACCTCTTCGCAGGTCGCGTGGGTGGTGCGTATTAGTGAGCAGAGCAAAAGGCCGCGTCGGTAGCCCGCCGACTCCGCTGAAGGCGCCTACGCAGCGTGATGAAGTTGGGAATGAACGGATGGCAGACGGTGCCCTGGCTGCAGGCTGCCCGCGCGCCTACTGCCCAGGGCCATCGGTGAGGAGCGGCATGATTTTGCCGGTGATGGACTGCAGGTGGCTGATGTCTTCGGGGGTCAGGTGGTCGAAGATCAGGCGTCGGACCTCGGTGACGTGGCCGGGTGCGGCCTCCTCGACGATGGTCATGCCGGTCTCGGTGAGGCGGGCTATCTGGCCGCGCTTGTCGGTTGCGCATGCCCGGCGTTCCACCCAGCCGCGCTGCTCCAAGCTTGCCACCGCGTGCGAGAGGCGGCTGGTGGTGGTGCCGGTCAGTCGGGCCAGGTCGGTCATCCGCATGGAGTTGTCTGGTTGTTCGCTGAGCATCGCGAGGATCTGGTAGTAGACGTGCGTCAGGCCGGCGTCGTCGCGCAGCTGGCGGTCCAGGGCACCGGGCAACAGCACCAGGATGCGGGTGAGGTTGCGCCAGGCGGTGTCCTCGTGCTCGCTGAGCCAGCGGGTGTGTGCGAGCGTCACGGGGTGGCCAGCGGGGCGAGGTCGAAGACGTGCGCGTTCACGTCGCGGACCAGTGGGCCCAGGTCGGCGATCTCGAGGACCTCGACGCCGGCCCGGCGCAGCACCTCGACGCCGTCGCAGTCGGCGAACAGCAGGGGCTCGCGCAGGGCGAGCACGACCCGGCGCAGGCCGGCGGTCAGGGCCAGGCCGGTGCAGGGGCGCGGGCGCGACCTGCGTACGGTGCACGGCTCCAGCGACGTGTAAAGGGTGACCCGGGAGAGGTCGGCGCCGGGCAGTTTCGCCAGGGCCGCCTCCTCCGCGTGGTAGTGCGGGTCGGTCTCGCCGGTGTAGCCGGTGGCCAGCACGGCGCCCGACTCGTCGACGATGATCGCGCCGACGGCGTAGTGGGTCAACGACGGGGGTGACTGGCGGGACACGTCGATGGCCGCGGTGAGCCAGAGCCGATCAAGGGCCACGGTGGTCATCGTCAGCCGGCCAGCGGGAGGTCGAGGGTGTGCTGCGTGTGGCTGACCTTGACGGCCAGGTAGCGGGCGTTGGCCGCGGACAGGTGGACCCCGGTCGGGACGCGGTCGGTGACCTGTACGCCCAGGGCGTCGAGCTGGACGGCCTTGTCCGGATTGTTGCTGAGCAGCCGGATCCGGTCGACACCGAGCGCCCGCAGCATCTGGGCGGCGGCGGTGTAGTCCCGTTCGTCCTCGCCGTGCCCGAGTGCACGATTCGCCTCGTACGTGTCGAGGCCGGTGTCCTGCAGGGCGTACGCGTCGAGCTTGGCGTACAGCCCGATTCCGCGGCCTTCCTGGCGCAGGTAGAGCAGGAACCCACCGGTCGCGGTGATCCGCTCGGCAGCCTCGCGCAGCTGTGGGCCGCAGTCGCAGCGCTCGCTGCCGAAGACGTCGCCGGTGAGGCACTCGCTGTGTGGCCGCACCAGGGGAGCGGTGGGGTTGGTCAGTGCGGTCTGCCAGTCGCCGAGGCCGAGCGCGAGGTGCTCGCGACCGTCGGCGAGCCCGCTGAACGTGAACACGTCGGCGCTGGTAGCGAAGCCATCCGGAAAGGCCAACGGTACGGTCACCCGGGTACGCACCGCGGCCGGTGCTATCAGCGTGTCCGTCATCCCGGCCCCCAGTGGTTGTTGAAGCTTCACAGACCACAGTCGTCCGCTGATCCTGAAACTTCAACAAACCACCGAGTGTCCTAGCTCACACCGTCAAGGCCTCACGGACCGCCGACGTCGCATCCGTGCCGCCGGCACCGGAGGAGGTGACCCGGCCAGCCTCCAGCACGTAGTAGCGCTGCGCGGCGGTCAGGGCGAACCCGACGTGCTGCTCCACCAGCAGGACCGACATCCCGCCCTGGCCGGCCACGTTGAGTATCGTCTGCTCGATCTCGGTGACCACGGACGGCTGGATGCCCTCGGTCGGCTCGTCCAGCAGCAGCAGCTTCGGCCGGGTGATCAGCGCCCGGGCGATCGCCAGCTGCTGGCGCTGGCCGCCGGAGAGCAGCCCGGCACGCCGGGTCATCAGTCCCCGCAGCGCCGGGAACAGGTCGAGCGCCTCGGCCATCGCCGCCTTGCCGTCCTTGCGTCCGTCCGCGACCAGCTGCAGGTTCTCCGTGGTGGTCAGGTGCGGAAAACTCTGCTGGCCCTGCGGCACGTACGCCATGCCGCGCGCCACCCGCTGGTGCGGCGCGAGCTTCGTGATCTCCTCGCCGTTGTAGAAGACCGTGCCGCGACGCGGCTTGAGCAGGCCGACCGCGGCGCGCAGCAGCGTGCTCTTGCCCGCGCCGTTGTGGCCCAGCACCGCGGCCACCCCGTCGGTCGGCACGTCCAGAGTGACCCCGTGCAGCACGATGCTGCGGCCGTACCCCACGTGCACGTCGGCGAACCGGAGCGTCATCGTGCGCTCCCTTCCTGAACGGAGTGTCCCAAGTAGACCTCCTGCACCCGGGGGTCGGCCTGCACCTCGGCCACCGTGCCCTCGGACAGGATCTTTCCGGCGTGCATCACGGTCACGGTCCGGGCGTAGCGGCGGAGGAAGTCCATGTCGTGCTCGATCACCACCACCGTGTGGTCCTTGCTCAGCACGCCCAGCAGGTCACCGGTGGCGTCCCGCTCGGCCTGGCTCATGCCCGCCACCGGCTCGTCGAGCAACAGCAACTGGGCGTTCTGGACGAGCTGCATGCCGATCTCCAGCCACTGCTTCTGCCCGTGTGCCAGGGTGCCGGCCAACTGGTCGCGAGCGGGCTCCAGGCGTACGGTCTCCAACGCCTTTTCCACCTCGGGTGGCACCACCGTGCGCTTGCGCAGCAGGCTGAGCGGATTCCGGCTCCAGCCGGCGGCGATGTCCAGATTTTGCAGGACGGTGAGTTCTTCGAAGACGGCGGCGGTCTGGAAGGTACGCCCGACGCCCAGCCGGGCGATCCGGTGCACCTTGCGGCCGAGCAACTCGTGCCCGTCGAAGGTGACCGCACCGGTGGCCTTCACCAGGCCGGTGATCGCGTCGACCATGGTGGTCTTGCCGGCGCCGTTCGGCCCGATGATGAACCGCACGTCGCCGGCGGGCACCTCGAAGTCGACGCCGCCCACCGCGACGAAACCGTCGAACACCACGCGCAGGTCACGCACCGAGAGCCCGCTCATGAGGACACCTCCGCCGGGGCCAGGGTGGCCGGCGACTCGGCCGGGGGCGGTGCTGCCGCCGACTCAGCTCGCCGCCGGCGCCAGCGGAAGAGGGTCACCAGCGAGGCGAGGCCGCCCGGCAGGAACGCGACGGGCAGGACGAACAACAGGCCCTCGAAGTACGTCCAGGCCGACGGGAGTTTCTCCGAGAGGGCGGTACGCGCCCAGGCCACCGCGATCGCACCGATGGCCGGCCCGACCAGGCTGGCCCGGCCGCCGACCGCCACACCGATGACGAACTCGATCGACGGGACCACGCCGATCATGGCCGGCGAGATGATCCCGACGGCGGGCACGAAGAGCGCGCCGGCGAGCCCGGCCATGCCGGCCGCCACGACGTAGGCGACGAGCTTGACGTTCGCCGGGTCGTAGCCCAGGAAGCGCACCCGCTCCTCGCCGTCGCGGACCGCCACCAGCAGCTCGCCGAACCGGCTGCGCATGAGCTGCCAGGCGATCCCCAGCATGGCCAGCAGCACGGCGGCGATGATGAAGTAGATCATCCGCTGGTTCACCGTGTCGTTCAGGTCATAGCCGAAGAAGCCCTGGATGTCGGTGAGGCCGTTGGTGCCGCCGGTGGTGGCCTGCTGACCGATCAGCAGGATCGCGAAGGCGGCACAGAGTGCCTGGGACAGGATCGCGAAGTACGCGCCGCGGACCCGGCGCCGGAAGATCAGCAGACCCAGCAGCAGCGCCACGAACATCGGCAGCAGGACCGTCGCGGCCAGCGCGAAGATCGGGCTGGTGAACGGTTGCCACCACCATGGCAGCGCGTCCAGTTGGCCGTACAGCAGCATGAAGTCCGGCAGCTCGCCGGGACCCGCGTCGGCGAGCTTGAGGTGCATGGCCATCGCGTATCCGCCGAGGCCGAAGAAGACGCCCTGGCCGAGGGTCAGCATGCCGCCCCGGCCCCAGGCCAGGCCGATACCGACGGCGACGATCGCCATGCAGAGGTACTTGGCGAGCAGGCTCAGCCGGAAGTCGCCGAGCAGGGCCGGGGCGACCGCGAAGAGCACGATCGCGGTGAGCGCGAAGCCGGCGGCCGCGCGCAGCCCGGTGCCGGGCCCGAACCGCCGCCGCGACGGCTGAATGGTCGGGTCCGGCGCAAGTGGAGGATCGACGAGGGTCACGCGAGACTCCTTGTCCGGAGGGTGAACAGACCCTGCGGCCGCCACTGCAGGAACGCCACGATCGCGACGAAGACGATCACGCTGGCGACGCTGACGGTGGTGGTGTACTCCACCATGGACTGCAGGATGCCGAGGACGAACGCCACGATCACGGTTCCCTTGAGCTGGCCGATGCCGCCCACGACGACGACCAGGAACGCGTTGACGATGATGTTGGTGCCCATGGCCGGCCCGATCGGCCCGATCAGGGTCAGTGCGACCCCGGCGATGCCGGCGAGCCCGGAGCCGATGAAGAAGGTCAGCCGGTCGACCCGGCCGGTGGCGAGGCCGGAGACGGCCGCGAGGTTGCGGTTCTGCACGACGGCGCGGATCCGCCGGCCGAGCGAGGTGGTGCGCAGCACTACGGTCAGCACGACCACCGCGGCCAGCGCCAGGACCAGGATGAAGAGCCGGCTACTGGCGATCACCAGGTCGCCGGGGAGGTGGATGCTGCCGGTGAGCCATCCGGGGGCCTTGGTCTGCACGTTCGGCGCGCCGAAGATGTCCCGGGCCGCCTGCTGCAGGATCAGCGCCACGCCCCAGGTGACCAGCAGGGTGTCCAGCGGTCGGCCGTAGAGCCGGCGGATCAGCAGCACCTCGAGCAGCACGCCCATCAACCCGGCGACCACGAACGCGATCGGCAGCGCGAGCAGGAGCGAGGCGCCGGCGCCCGTGATCACCTGCTGCAGGACGTAGACGGTGTAGGCCCCGGCCATGATGAACTCGCCGTGGGCCATGTTGATGACGTTCATCTGCCCGAAGGTCAGCGACAGGCCCAGCGCGATGAGTAGCAGCACCGCGCCGATGCTGATCCCGGTGAAGAGTTGGCTGACGACCAACGTCACGGCTTTGCACCCCTTCTGCGGGTAGGTGGGTGGCGGGCCGCCGGCCCGCCACCCACGCGATGGATCAGGACAGGCCGGTCGCCCAGCTGTAGCTCTTCAGGAACGGGTCCGGCTTGACCGGCTCACCGGAGTTCCAGACCTCCGTGATCAGGCCGTCGTCGCCGATCTTGCCGATCCGGGCGGTCTTGGAGACGTGCTGGGTGGGACCGTCCACGGTGACCAGACCCTCCGGCGCCTGGAAGGTGATGCCACCCGCGGCGGCCGCGGCCTTGACCTTCTCGACCTCGAACGAGCCGGCCTTCTCGACCATCGCCTTCCACAGGTAGACCGAGGTGTAGGCGGCCTCCATCGGGTCGCTGGTCGGCTTGTCCGCGCCGTACTTGGCCTTGTAGGCCTTGACGAACTTGTCGTTCGCCTCACCCGGCGTGGTCTGGTAGTAGTTCCACGCGGTGAGCTGCCCGGCCAGGTACTGGGTGCCGATGCTCTTGACCTCCTCCTCGGCGATCGACACCGACACGACCGGCATCTTCTCGGCGGTCAGACCGGCCGACTTGTACTCCTTGAAGAAGGCCACGTTGCTGTCGCCGTTGAGGGTGTTGAACACCGCGCTCGCGCCGGACGCCTTGACCTTGTTGACGATCGTGGAGAACTCGGTCGAGCCGAGCGGCGCATAGTCCTCGCCGAGCACCTTCATGCCGTTCGCGGCGGCGTACGCCTTGATGATCTTGTTAGCGGTACGCGGGAAGACGTAGTCGCTGCCGACCAGGTAGACCGAGGTCTTGCCGGCCGACTTGAGGTAGTCGAGCGCGGGCACGATCTGCTGGTTGGTGGTGGCGCCGGTGTAGAAGATGTACGGCGACTGCTCGAGGCCCTCGTACTGCACGGGGTAGAAGAGCAGGGCCTTGTTCTTCTCGAAGACCGGCTTGACCGCCTTGCGGCTCGAGGACGTCCAGCAGCCGAAGACCGCGGCGACCTTGTCCTGGCTGATCAGCTTCTGGGCCTTCTCGGCGAAGGTCGGCCAGTCCGACGCGCCGTCCTCGCTCACCGGGGCGAGCTGCTTGCCGAGCACACCGCCGGCGGTGTTGATCTCTTCGATCGCCAGCTTCAGTGCATCGCGGACAGTCACCTCGCTGATCGCCATGGTGCCGGAGAGCGAGTTGAGGAATCCGACCTTGACGGTCGGGCCGGAGGTGTCGACCACGGCACCGCCCGCCGACGACGGCGTGGCGGAGTCGTTGGTCTTGGCGCCACAGGCGGCCAGCGCCGCGACGGTGACCGCAGCCGCGAGGACAGCGGACGTGCGGCGCGCACGAATCTTGAACATGAAGCCTCCTTGCTCCGCTACGGGAGCACGAATTCGTGTTAGTTCGGTAATGACCGCGGAACGCGAAAACTAATAGGTGATGAGCCTTGCAGCGGCGGTGGCCGGTCATGGCGTCATTCGGTGACCGTCGAGGCTGTTGCCCGGGTCTCTCCGGCTACCGGCGTCGATGCCGGTCAATGGCTAGGGCTAGTCTCGGAGCGGACGATTTCCGGTCCGTTTCCCGCCGCTTAATTAGTCGTTTCCGACGACAATCGAACATCACGTCCGGAAAACAAAAAAGCCGGCCACATTGGGCCGGCGCAAATAGCGGAAACGCACCCGGGAGGCGGCTGCGGATTACTTCCTGCTGGAAGCATCCTCGGTGGAGGTCGCCGCCGCTGTCAAGTGCGTAGTCCGGATGATGGGAGCTGGGTCAGCACGTCGAACTCGACGCCGCGGGCCTGGGCCAGGTAGATCCGCTGGCGCACATGCCGTTGCCGCAGGCGCAGCAGGCCGCGGGGGCCCTC
>DASWMR010000186.1:0-4993 GCA_036399635.1 Actinoplanes sp.
CCGGCCGTGGTCAGCCCGTTCGCCTCGAGTTGCAGCAGGCCCAGTGACATCCCGCCGAGGATCACCGCGGTGGCGATCCACACCGTGCGGGGCCGGCCGGCGATGCGGCCGCCGAGCCGGGCCCACAGGCCGGTCGCGGTCGGTTCCGCGGTGCCGACCCTGGGGCGCACCGGCCAGAACAGCCAACGGCCGCAGATCACCAGCAGCGCGGGCAGCAGGGTCACCATGGCGAGCAGGCCGACCACGACTCCGAGCGCGGAGACCGGCCCGAGACCGCTCGTCGAGTTCACCTCGGCAAGGGTCAGCAGCGACATGCCGATCGCCACGGTGGCGGCGCTCGCGATGATCGCCGGGCCGGCCCGGTGCAGCGCCAGCATCATCGCCTCGTGCCGGTCGTCGTGGCGGCGCAACTCCTCCCGGTAGCGGGCGACGAGTAGCAGCGCGTAGTCGGTGCCCGCGCCGAACACCAGCACCGTGAGGATGCCCGCGCTCTGCGCATTGACCACCAGCCCGGCGTGCTTGGCGAGCAGATAGATGACCGACTGCGCGCTGGTGAGCGCGACCCCGGCGGTGATGATCGGCAACAGCCAGAGCACCGGGCTGCGGTAGGTGATCAGCAGGATCACGGCGACCACAATCAGGGTGGTGTAGAGCAGGGTGCCGTCGATGCCCTCGAACGCGGACGCCGAGTCGGCCGCGTTGCCGGCCGGCCCGGTCAGGTAGACGCCGAGGCCGTCCTGCCCCGACCCGGTCACCGCCTGGATGCCGGCCACCACGTCGACGATCTTGTCCCAGCCGTCGCTGTCCACCTTGACCGGCACGACCAGCTGGAGCGCCTTACCGTCCGGCGCGGGGATCGGCCCGGTCACCTGACCGCTGACCCCGGGCACGCCTGCCAGGGCGGTCGCGTCGGCCGTCGCCTTCTGCGTGTCGGCGGGGCGGAGACCGGCCGGCCGCTCATAGACGATCACCGCCGGCACGATGTCGTCTCGCGCGAACTGCTTCTGCAGGTCGGCGACCTGGGTCGCCTCCGCTCCGCCGGGCAGCCACGCGGAGTTGTCGTTCTTCTGAACGTCGGTCAGCTTGCCGGCCAGCGGCGCCGCCAACACCAGCAGGACGACCCAAAGACCCAGCACGATCCACTTAGACCGGCGGCCGCAGACCAGCCGTGCCCACCCACCCGTTGCCATCCGGTACCCCCCGAGACCTGAGCATTGACGGGCGCAGCGTAAGCCCGGCCGGTTTCGCCGCCCAACCACCTAGGCGACAGCTCAGGGATATCTCAGGGGACAAACTGGGAGGTGTCACCGGATCAGGCCCGCCTGCCGTCCGTCGCCCGCCGCCTGCCGTCCACTGTCGCGGTGTCCGATATCGGCCTTGGTTCATCGGCCAGCGAGAATCTCACAGGTTCGGCATAATCGATCGGGTGACCAATTGGGAGTACGCACGGTTGGAATACCGCGCGGCCGGCACGCTCGGTAGCGACCGGTTCATGGACTGGACCGCGACGTTCCACCACCCGGGCGGCGTCCTGCGCTGGGGGACCGACGAGCGCTTCGACGACCTGCGCCATCTCAACCGGGCCGGGGCCGCCGGCTGGCAGGCGTACGACCGGGCCGCCATCCACGTGCACAACGAGCCGCATCGGCTGAGCAGCGTGACATACGCGATGCGCCGTCCGGTCCCGGCGCCCGCGGCATAGCCACGCCGTGCCGCCCTCGCGGCAAGTGTCTGAGTCGCTAGTCTCGGGGGGTGGCTAAGGAGACCGGGTGTGGCTAAGGAGAACGGTCGCCGGCTGATCGCATCCAACAAGAAGGCGCGGCACGACTACGCGATCCTCAAGACCTACGAGGCGGGCATCGTGCTGGCCGGCACCGAGGTGAAGTCGCTGCGCGAGGGCCGGGCCTCCCTGGTCGACGCGTTCGCCCAGGAACACGAGGGCGAGATCATGCTGTACGGGTTACACATCGCCGAGTACGGCTATGGCAGCTGGACGAATCACGCCCCGCGACGCACCCGCAAACTGCTGCTACACAAGGTCGAGATCGCGAAGATCCTCAGCCAGCTCCGGGACGGCAACGGGCTCACCCTCGTACCGTTGTCGATGTACTTCAACGAGGGCTGGGCAAAGGTCGAGATCGGCTTGGCGCGCGGCCTCAAGTCGTACGACAAGAGGCAGGTGCTAGCCGCCCGAGACGCCCAGAAGGAGATCGCCCGCGAAATGGGCCGCCGCCTGAAGGGCCGCCGCTAGGGCCACGCCGCAGCCCCTCGGGATCCACCAGATAGGCCCCCGTCCAGGGATGCAGGCTGCCGCGCGTTGCGGCAGCATGCATCCGGTCAAATTGACGAGTAGTGGGCAGGCTTACTTCACGCCGTACTGGGCGCAGAGCTTGGCGAAAGCCGCGGTGCACAGGTCCTGCTTGGTGACGAAGCCGTCGGCCACCACGTCCTTGACCTCGGCGGCGGTGATCGGCAGGGGCACCAGGCTGACGAACGGCACCTCGCCGCCGGACTCCGGGTCCTTCAGCCGGCCGGGCACCTTCGGCTGCTTGCCCTGGAAGAGCTGGATCGCCAGGTAGGCCGCGGTCTGCGCCTCCAGCGATATCCGCTTGTAGACGGTCAGGCACTGATCGCCGAGGAGCACGTTCCGCAGCCCGACCGTTGTCGCGTCTTGGCCGGTGACCGGCACCTTGCCGTTGAGCTTCCTCTCCCGCAGCACCTTGATCACCTCATTGGCGAGGTCGTCGTCGGCGGCCAGCACGGCGGAGATCTTCGGCTGCTGGCTCAGCATCTGCTGGAAGATCTCGCCGGCCTCGTCGGTCTGGTCCTCCGGGACCGCCTGGTCCGGGCCCTTGCCGTACGTCGAGTTGTCGTACAGCGAGGTGAGCACCGAGTCCGACCCGGCCTTGTACTGCATGGCGCGGTTGTCGGTCGGCGAGCCGTTGAGTTCGGCGACCATCGTCTTGCCCGTTTTGTTCCCGGTCTCGTCGATGCAGGACACCAGGCCGTACGCCAACTGCCGGCCGATTTCCTGGTTGTCGAAGCTGACGTAGTAGTCGGCGCCACCGTTCAGGGTCAACCGGTCGTAGTCGATCACCGGGATGTCCTTGGCGTGCGCCGCGTCGATCACGTACTGGCCGCTGATCGAGTCGAGGTTCGCCATGATCAGCACCTTGATGTTGTCCTCGACCAGGTCCTTGCCGAACTTCTGGAAGTCGTCCTTGTCGCCCTCGGCGTTGACGATCTCGACCGGGATGCCGGCCGTGTCGAACGACTGCTGCAGGTATTTCTGGACGTCCGTGTCGAAGCGCTCCGGGCCACCGCTGTCCGGCAGGAGCACGCCCACCCGTGGCTTGCCCGCCCCGCCGCCACCATTACCGTCGTCACTAGAATCACCGGAGGTATCACACGCAGTAATGGCGCCCGTCGCCATCAAGCCGGCCGTGGCAATGGCCAGCAGTCTCTTGCCCATCTGGTGATTCGTCCTCTCCGAACGATGCCGACCTGGCCGGCCGCGGGATGGGCCGGTATCGGTCGAGCCGGGCCCCCGCACGAGGACGGGGGTAACACGTCGGAGAGAAAGATAGTTCATTTTCGCTGCGTAGGCACCCTCTGACTACGTACCGTTGCGCACCGTTCGGCCCAGGTTGGCTGGCGGGCGGTCACCACGCGACGGCGATGTACTTCGACTCCTGGTACTCGAGCAGGCCCTCGTGCCCGCCCTCGCGGCCGATGCCGCTCTGCTTCACGCCGCCGAACGGGGCGGCCGGGTCGCTGACCAGGCCGCGGTTCAGACCGACCATGCCGGCCTCGATCGCCTCGCTCACCCGCAGGCCGCGCGCCAGGTCACCGGTGTACACGTACGCCACCAGGCCGAACTCGGTGTCGTTGGCGAGCCGCACGCCCTCGTCCTCGCCGGTGAACGTGACGATCGGGGCGACCGGGCCGAAGATCTCCTCGCGCAGGATCGGCGCGTCCGGGCGGACACCGGTGAGCACGGTCGGCGGATAGTAGAAGCCCGGCCCGGCTGGGCGCTCGCCGCCGGTGAGCGCGGTCGCGCCGGCCTCCACCGCCCCGCGCACCAGGCCGTCCACCTTCGCCACGGTGTCCTCGTTGACCAGCGGGCCGACCTGGGTCTTCTCGTCCGTGCCAGGGCCCACCACCAGCCCCGCCATCCGCTCGGCGAGCCGGCGGGCGAACTCGTCCGCGACCGGCGCCTCGACGAAGAAGCGGTTCGCCGCGGTGCACGCCTCGCCGCCGTTGCGCATCTTGGCGATCATCGCGCCGTCCAGCGCCGCATCCAGGTCGGCGTCCGCGAAGACCAGGAACGGCGCGTTGCCGCCCAGCTCCATCGACGTGTTGATCACCTGGTCGGCGGCCTGGGCGAGCAGTGTGCGGCCCACCTCGGTGGAGCCGGTGAAGGAAAGCTTGCGCACCCGCGGGTCCTTGAGCATCCGGCCGACGACCTTGCCGGAGCTGCGCGACGGCAGCACGTTCACCACGCCGGACGGGACACCGGCCTCGGCCAGGATCGCCGCCATCGCCAGCGCGGTGAGCGGGGTGTCGCTGGCCGGCTTCAGCACCACGGTGCAGCCCGCGGCGAGCGCCGGGCCGATCTTGCGGGTGGCCATGGCGGCCGGGAAGTTCCACGGGGTGACCAGCACGCACACGCCCACCGGCTGGCGGACCACCAGGATCTTGTTGGCTCCGCTCGGGGCGGTCGTCAGCATGCCGTCGCCGCGGACCGCCTCCTCGGCGAACCACCGGAAGAACTCGGCCGCGTACGTCACCTCGCCCTTCGCATCGACCAGGGCCTTGCCGTTCTCCCGGCTGACCAGCTCGGCCAGCTCGCCGGCCCGCTCGGTCATCAGCTCGAACGCCTTGCGCAGGATCTCCGCGCGCTCGCGCGGCGCGGTGGCTGCCCAGCCGGCCGCCGCCGCCTCGGCGGCGTCGACCGCGGCCAGCGCGTCCTCGACGGTGCCGTCGGCGACCG
>DASWMR010000187.1:0-4502 GCA_036399635.1 Actinoplanes sp.
GGTTGTGCTCGCGCGCGCCTCGAATAGTCAAGCGGTCGGCCACCAGCGAGCCTCTCCGTACAGGTGTATGAGTAAGAGCCGCGGCCACTCTAGCCACGCGGTATGACAAGTTTTTGCCGGAACGGGCCCTGTGTAGGTGAAGCGCCTGCCAGATGAAGCACATTCCCGCAGATCAGACGGGACTAACGTCACTCTTTCGGTACCACCGGCAGGTTGCGGACGTCCCAGAGCTGCACCCCGCCGACGAGGCGCGGCGGTCCGAGCGCGTCGGTCAGGGTGGCCAGTAGCGCGCCGCCGTTGCGGCTCTGCGGCACCAGCACCACCACGGCGGCCCGCCAGTAGGTGAGGTCGGCGGTGATCGCCGCCCGGTCGGTCCCGGACAGCGCCGGTACCCGGCCGTACTCGCGGACCCACCACAGCAGGTCGGAGGTGTAGCGGCGGGGCGCGTTCCACGAGCCGGTGTGGTCGGCCGGCGGGTTCACCGGGCCCATGAAGTAGCCGCGCGGTACCGGGAACTCCAGCCGGGTCAGCCCGACCCAGCGCATTGCGGTCCGGCCGGTGGTGACATCGGGCAGCGGCACCGGCACCACGCTGCGGCCCCCGGTCACGTACGGCCGCCAGAGGTCCTGGGTGATAAACGCCGGCAGCGGATCGGCGGTGACCGTCGGCAGCGGCTTGGGCAGTAACGGCACCAGGGCCAGCACCAGCCCGACCTGCCACAGCCGCTGCCGGGACGGCGGCCGTCGCCGGACCTGGTCGGTGGCCAGCGCGAGCAGCACGCCGGCGATCGTGGCCGGCACCATCGCGAACCGGGTCACGCTCACCAGATCGATGATCGGCGCGTGGGTGACCAGACCGAACGGCAGCGGGATGCCGGTGCTGTGCCCGGCCGCCTGCAGCGTCGGCCCCATCGAGACGACCAGCAGCACCAGCGCCGCGATCGCCGCCGCGCGAGCCGCCACCGAGTGTCGGAGCACGACCACCGACGCGATGATCATGGCCAGGCCGACCGGGCCGAAGAACGTGTTGTCCTCGGTCGCGCTCACGCTCAGCTGCCGGGCCAGCGCCGCGTTCCCGGCCAGCGACTGCCGGGCGAACGCGCCGATCGACAACAGGTCGGTGGCGTACTTGTCCGGGGCGAACGGTTGGCCGTGATAGTTGCCCGGGCCGGTGAACTGGAACCAGAGCGGATAGGCGAGCAGGCCGACCGCGACCACTGCCGCGACGCCGAGACCCGCCCCGAAGTGCCGCGCCTCATTCTTCGCCCGACCGGGGGCCATCAGCGCGTACGCCGTCACGAACACGCCAAGCGCAAGCGCGGTGAAAAGCAGGCTCTCCTCGTTGATGAAGACCTGCACCACCACGAGCAGCGCCAGGACGACCCCGCCGCGCCAGACCCGCCCCGGCTCACGCAGTCGCAGCACCTGCCACACGATGAAGGGCAGAACGTACTGACTGACGAAGTTCACGTGCCCGTTCGCGTGCGACACCATGGTCGGCGCGAAGCCGCACCAGAGACCGCCGATCCAGGCCGCCACCCGGCTCGTCACCAGGTGCCGGGACAGCACCCAGTACCAGGCCGCGGCCGTGCCGGCCAGGCCCAGCGTCAGCAGCAGCGCAACCGTGACACCGGTGCCGAGGAGGTGGGTGACCGGCGCCAGCGGGAGGCTCAGAGCCAGCACCGAGGTGTTCGCCATCATGTTCACCCCGGCCGGCACGTTCAGCCGGTCGGAGAAGAGCGGGTTCGCCCCGTGGAACAGCACCCGCTCGCCGTGCGCCAGCATGAACAGGAAGACGCCGTGGTCGTCGTCGTTGCTGGACAGCACCCGCCCGCTCGGGTCGCGCCACAGCTGGATCATGACCAGCACCGCGAGCACGCCGTAATTCAGCAACGCCCACAGGTCGGCCCGGCGTGGGCGGGCAGCGCCGGGCGCACCCGGCGGCTCGGTCGGCCGGGCCGCCGGATCGACGACCTCGTCCACCGCGCGCACCGGAGCATTGTTGCAGAACGCGCGTCAGGGCCGCCGTCGGCGGTGACCGACCGTCCCGGTCAGCCGGGCCGCCAGTCCCTCGGCCGTGTCGAGCTGGTCGACCCCGCCGATCCCGGGGGTGTCGATCACCGCACCGCCGGACGGCAGCAGCACGAGGTGGTGGTCGGGGGTGCGGTGCCGGCCCGGGCCGCTGATCTGCTGCACCGGCATCACCGGAGTACCCGACAACGCGGTGACCAGCGTCGACTTGCCGGCCCCCGGACGGCCCAGCAGCGCCAGGGTGCGGCCGTCCGAGGCGTACGCCCGTAGCGCCTCGACGCCGGTGCCGCGCGACACGCTGACCGCGATGACCGGTACGCCCGGCGCGAGCCGGGCGAGGTGCCGGGCCACCGCCGCTGGGTCGTCGCTCTTGGCCAGGGTGTCGCTCTTGGTCAGTACGAGCACCGGCTTCGCCCCGGACTCCCGGGCCAGGGCGAGCAGCCGCTCGATCCGCGCGTCGTCCGGCGCCGGACGGATCGGCTCGAGCACCGCGACGGTGTCCATGTTGGCGGCCAGCACCTGGCCGGTGGAGTCCTTGTCGGAGGTGCGGCGGATCAGCACGGTCCGGCGGGGCAGCACGCACTCGATGGTGACCCGCCGGTCCGGCCAGCGGCGCAGCACCACCCAGTCGCCGGCGCCGGGTAGGCCGGCCGGGTCGCGGGCCGCAGCGAGCAGCAGGCCACCGCCCAGACTCGCCCGGGTGACACCGGTGTCGTCGAGGACCGTGCAGACACCCCGGTCGGCTCGCAGCACCCGGGCGGGGGCGGCGTCGGACGGGCATTTGGATGCGAAAATCTCGTCCCAGCCGAGCCGGGACAGGTCGTACGACATGGGAACCCTTTGCGGAAGGGGAGGGCGCGCCCGACCGGGGTCAGGCGTCCGCCTCCGAGTGAAGGGACGCGAAAACAACCACCAACACGTGCCCCACCTCCGTCCACGGGTCGATCGGCGCGTCGGTACCGACGGTACGGTCGCCGCTACCGCAGCGAAAGCGAATTCCGACCCGTTAGGGTTTCTCCGTGACCCCGCTGCCACCGGCCGGCCCGCTCCCCGAGGGGCCGGGCCCGTCATGACGATGGATCCACTCATCCTGCTCACCGACGTCGACGAAGCCACCGAGGAGCTGCTGCGCACCGCCGCCGACCTCGACCCGGCCTCGATCGCCGCTCCGTCGTTGCTGCCCGGCTGGACGGTCGGCCACGTGCTGACCCACATCGCGCGCAACGCGGACGCGTACACGAACCTGTTGATCTGGGCTCGCACCGGCAACGAAACCCCGCCCTATGCGTCGCCGGAGGCGCGCGAGGCGGGCATCGCGGCGGGCGCCGGTCGGCCGTTGCGCGAGCAGATCGAGGACATCCGGCAGGCCCACGAGCGGTTCGCCGACGCGGGCGCGGCGATGACCGCCGAGGCGTGGACCTTCCTGCTGCCGGCGACCGGGCAGTCGGCCGCCGCGGTGCCGTGGGCCCGGCTGCGCGAGGTCGAGGTGCACCACGTCGACCTCGCCGGCCGGTACACGCCGGCCGACTGGTCGGACGCGTTCGCGGTGCGCCTGCTGCGCGAGATAGTCACCGGCGCCACCGACGACTGGCCGCCGATGGCGTTGCGCCCGATCGGCATCGAGCACGCCCTGACCATCGGTCCCGACGACCCGGCCGCACCGGTCATCGGCGGCACCGCCAAGGCGATCGCCGCCTGGCTGGCCGGCCGGGCCGACGGCACCGACCTGACCGTCTCGCCGGACGGCGAGCTCCCCCGACCCGCGAGATGGAAGTGACCATGTTCTACACCGGTGACGTGACCCGCGGCGGCGCACCCGCCGTCCGCGAACTCGGCGCCCTGACCATCACCAAGGTCTCGGTCGGCCCGATGGACAACAACGCCTACCTGTTGCGCAGCGGCGACGACCAGCTGCTGATCGACGCGGCGGACGACGCCGCCACGCTCCTCGGCGTGCTCGGCCCGGCCGGCCTGAGCAAGGTGGTGACCACCCACCGGCACGGCGACCACTGGCAGGCGCTGTCCGAGGTGGTCGAGGCGACCGGCGCCGAGTCGCTGGCCCACATCGAGGACGCCGCCGAGATCCCGCTGGTCAACCAGGACCTCCGCGAGGGCGAGACGATCAAGGTCGGCGACTGCTCGCTCGAGGTGATCCACCTGGTGGGCCACACGCCCGGCTCGATCGCCCTGCTCTACCAGGACCCGGCCGGCACGGCACACCTGTGGACCGGTGACTCGCTCTTCCCCGGCGGCCACGGCAAGACCCTTACCCTGGAGAATCACCTCACCCTGATGGACGACCTGGAGAACAAGGTGTTCGCCCGGCTCGGCGACGACACCTGGTTCTACCCGGGCCACGGCAAGGACTCGACCCTGGGCGTCGAGCGCCCACACCTGCCGGAGTGGCGCGACCGCGGCTGGTGACGCCTGACTCGTCCGTGGACGGCGGTTGAGAACGCCACCGGCCGTTCG
>DASWMR010000188.1:0-9022 GCA_036399635.1 Actinoplanes sp.
CGGGGCGTAACCTGGCGGCTGTTTGCTCGTTGGGGGGTAAGTTACACCAATTTGTACCGTCGGGAGCTGCTGATGCGACGCCGTGTGTTCGCCGTCGCCCTGATCGTTCTCGCCGCTCTCGGCGGCACGGCACCGGCCGGCGCCGACCTCGCTCACTCCGCCGTGGTGTCCGAGGACCCGGTCGACTTCACCCCGCATGTTCTCGACGGCACCGTCTGGGCGCTGGCCGTCATCGGTGACACGGTGGTCGTCGGTGGGGTCTTCTCCAAGGTCACCGACAGCTCGCGCCGGCACACGTACGCCCGCCGGAACCTGTTCGCCTACGACATCGACAACGGCGTGGTCCGTCCGTTCGCCCCGGCCGTGGACGGTCCGGTCTACGCCCTGACCGCTGGGGGCGACGACACGGTCTACGCGGGCGGGGCGTTCAGCACGGTGAACAACGCCCGGCAGCGCGGCCTTGCCCGGCTGAACCTGGCCGGCGAGCGGCTGAGTTCGTTCCGCGCCTCGATCGACCGCGGCGCGGTACAGACCTTGGCCCGGCGCGGACAGCAGGTCTACGCCGGCGGCACTTTCGCCGCGGTCGGCGGCGTCCGACGGGCCGGGCTGGCCCGGCTCAACGCGGCCAGCGGTGCCGTCGACACCACTTTCGACGCCCAACTGGCCGCGAAGAACCCGCCGCGGACCCACGTGGAGAACCTCGACATCTCGCCGGACGGCCGCCTGCTCGTGGTGATCGGCAGGCTGATCAGGGCGGGCTCGGCACAGCGCAACCAGATCGCCATGTTCGACCTCTCCCGGCCGGCGGCGCCGGTGACCGGCTGGTACACCGACGCGTTCCAACAACCCTGCGCGAACGGCTACGACGCGTACCTGCGGCAGGTGAAGTTTTCTCCCGATGGCAGTTACCTCGTGGTGGTCACGACCGGCGGCACCTCGCGGGTGCTGTGCGACGCCGCGGTTCGCTTCCGGACCGGCGGCTCGGGCCGGCATGACCCGGTCTGGTCGCAGCACACCGGTGGCAACTCGTTGTTCGCGGTCGCGGTCACCGGCTCCGCCGTCTACCTCGGCGGTCACCAGCAGTACCTCGACAACACGAACGGGCACAAGGTCAAGCAGGTCGGCCAGAAGCCCGATTTCCGCCCCGGACCGCACGCCGTCAAGAGGCCCGGCATCGGTGCCGTCGATCCCGCGACCGGACGAGCGCTCGCCTGGAATCCGACCCGCTCGCGCGGCACCGGCGTCCGTGTGCTGCTGCCGGTACCGCAGGGACTGCTGGTCGGCTCGGACACCGACCAGCTCGGCCATGAGTACCACGGCCGGATCGGCATGTTCCCGCTCAACTGAGTGCCCTCGTGCCGATCATCGATGATGGACTGCATGGAGACCGCAATCCCGTACGAAGCGCGGGTGGACAGGTTCGGTGCGGTGGCCACGGCGCTGGCCCTGCTCAGTGACCACGAGCTCGGCCGGCTCGTGGACGCGGCCCCGGCCGTCGGGTCCGGTGTTGGCGGCGCCTCGGCGAGGCTGGAGATCGCCGGTGCGCCGGTCTTCGTGAAGCGCCTCCCGCTGACCGACCTGGAGCGCGAACCGGCGAACGTCATGTCCACCGCGAACCTGTACGCGGTGCCCACGTTCTGCCACTACGGGGTCGCGGAGCTGGCCGGCCCCGGCTTCGGCGCCTGGCGGGAACTGGCCGCGAACGCCATGACGACCAACTGGGTGCTCACCGGGCAGAGCGAGGCGTTTCCGCTGATGTATCACTGGCGGGTGCTGCCCGGGGCGGCGCCGCCCGGCGAGGAGCACGCGGACATCGACCGGGTCGTCGGCTACTGGGGCGGGTCGGCGGCGATCCGGCGGCGATTGCACGCTCTCGCGCAGGCGTCGGCGAGCGTGGTGCTGTTCCTGGAACACCTCCCGCAGACGCTGCACGACTGGTTGGCCGAGCAGCTCGCCGCCGGCCAGGAGGCGGTCACCGCCGCGTGCGTCATGGTGGAGCGCCGGCTGCTCGCCGACGTCGCGTTCCTGACCAGCAACGGCCTGCTGCATTTCGACGCCCACTTCCGCAACATCCTGACCGACGGCTACCGGCTCTACTTCGCTGATCTCGGGCTGGCCACCTCGCCGCGGTTCGACCTGTCCGCAGCCGAGCGGGACTTCGTCGCGCGGAACATCGGTCACGACACCGGGTACGCCATGCGGGAGCTGGTCAACTGGGTGGTCGCCAACGTCGTCGGGGTGGCGCCGCCGGCGACCGGCGGACCCGTCGAGCGGTACGACTTCGTCCGGCGGTGCGCCGCCGGGGCCCCGCCCGGGGACGTGCCGCCGGCGGTCGCGGCGCTCCTCAGCCGCCACGCCCCGGCCGCCGCCATCGCGAACGACTTCTACTGGGACTTCTTCGGCGCGAGCCGCGCAACGCCGTACCCGGCCGAGTGGACCACCGGCCCGTCCCTCTGACGATCTAGATGTGCGGAATGCCGGGTCGGCCCGCCGCCAGGACCGTTGAATAGGAGGAATACCGCAAAAAGGGTGGGAAAATGAATAGTTCACGGGTTACCGGGCCGGTCCTCGGTCTACTGGCAACAGTCGCGCTCTCGTCCCCGCTGATCGGCGGCCATCCGGCGTACGCCTCGGCCGGCGTCCCAACCGAATCGGCGCCCGCCGATCAGTCCCTGGACAGCGTGCTGGTCACCGGGACGGGTGCGGTGTTCGGTGAGCCCGACACGCTCACCGCGAACTTCGCGGTCGAGACCACCGCGGCCACCGTCGGCGAGGCCCTGGAGAGCGCCAACAAGGCGGCCGCCCGGATGCGCGACGCGCTCGTCCGCGCCGGGGTCGCCCGCACCGACCTGCAGACGTCGGACGTCGGCATCAACGCCAAGCAGAACGCGGACGAAAAGATCACCGGTTACGCCGTACGGCAGGGACTCACCGCGAAGGTCCGCAACCTGCCGCGGGCCGGAGCGCTCATGTCCGCGGCCATCGCGGCCGGCGGTGACGCGGCCCGGCTCAACGGCGTGTCGTTCGCGATCGAGGACGATGCCGAACTGCTCAACGAGGCGCGCCGGAAGGCCTTCGCCGATGCCCGCGGCAAGGCCACCCTGTACGCCCGGCAGGCGGGCCGACCGCTCGGCCGGGTCGTCAAGCTGAGCGAGGAGACCCCCAGCTACGGCGGGCCAGTCGCGCACTACAGCATGGCGGCCGCGGATTCGGCGGTGCCGATCGAGCCGGGCCGGCAGCGGCTAACGGTGACCGTCACAGTGGAGTGGGCGCTGCAACCGGCGGCCGCCACCACCACCACCGAGCCGTAGCCCCGAGATCAGCCGACGCTGCGGGCCAGGGTAAGCCCGTGTTCCGAGAGCCAGGCGAGTAGGTCGGCGCGCTGGGTGCGCACGAGTGTGCCGCCGGTGAAGCGAACGTCGTCGGTGACCTCGGCGACCGCCTGCGGGGGCGGGACGAACGACAGTGCCGCCTCGTCGGTGGCGAACTCGGCCTCGGCCAGAATGAGCCCGTCCAGCGGGGCGTCGAAGATGTCGATGCCTAGCGGCGGGACGCTCAGCCGCGTCTTGGTGAGCGTCGCCGCCGGCAGCCCGGCGAGCACCTCGTATTCGGCCGCCGACAGGTAGATGTTGGTGATCAGTCCCTGGGTGTGTCCGGGCCGGTTCGCGGGCACCTTCTGGGTGAGCTTGAGCTGGCGGGTCCCGTCGAGCCGGTTCTCGTCGCGGCGCAGGCGCAACCGGGTGCCGGCGAGATAGCGATCGGTGATCCGGCGGCGGGCCGTGACCGCGGCCGGTGGGGGCGCCTCGGCCAGCAGGAAGCGTCGTTCGCGTTCAATGCACGCGTACTTGCCCGGGTGGAGATCCCCGTCCGGCATGCTGCCGCCACCTCGTTCCGCTCGCCTGGACGGCCACTCTCGCACAGAATTTCAGGTGACAAGGCGGCCGGCCGCTGCGATCATCGCGGCATGCTGCCCGACGAGATCTGGGATACCGACACCGCTCAGACCTATGACACGCCGAACGAGGGCATGTTCGCGCCCGAGGTGGTGGGGCCCGCGGTCACGCGGCTCGCCGATCTCGCCGGCGGCGGCCCGGTGCTCGAGTTCGCCATCGGCACCGGCCGGATCGCCGTGCCGCTCGCCGAACGCGGGCTGCGGGTCGCCGGCATCGAGACGTCACGGCCCATGGTGGACCAACTCCGCACCAAGGTGGACGACGCGACGATCCCGGTGGTCATCGGCGACATGGCCACCGCCACCGCGCCTGGCAAATACACGCTCGTCTATCTCATTTACAATACGATCTCCAATTTGCTGACCCAGGACGAGCAGGTGGCCTGCTTCCAGAACGCCGCCCGGCATCTGCACCCGGGCGGCAGATTCGTCATCGAGCTGGCGGTGCCGAACCTCCGGACGCTGCCACCCGGCCAGAGCGGCGCGGTGCGCCGCGCCAAGGACGGATATATCGGCCTCGACACGTACGACCTGGTCCGCCAGCACCTCGTGTCGCACCATTTCTGGTTCGATCAGGGGAAGCAGGCGCGCCTGTTCCGCAGCCCGCACCGGTACGTCTGGCCGGCCGAACTCGACCTGATGGCGCGGATAGCCGGTTTCACCCTGCAGAGCCGGCACGCGGACTGGTCCCAAGCGGAATTCACCGCCGAGTCGATCTCCCATGTCTCCGTCTACCGCCTCCCCACCGACCGCGACCAGCCCGGCGACCAGCCCGGCGACCAGTAGGGCGACCAGCCCGGCGACCAGCCCGGCGACTAGAAGGCCGATGTCTAGGGTGGGCGGGTGATGCGGTTCGCTCTTGTCGGGTTCGGGTTTCGGGCTGCGGCCATTCACCGGGTGGCGCAGGCCCTCCCCGGGCTGCAGTGCGTCGGCGCCGTCGTGCGGGCGCCGCATCGGCGGGAGCTGCCGGTGCCCGCCTTCGCCGATCTCGCCCAATGCCTCGCGCAGGCCCGGCCGGATTTCCTGGTGACCGCGGTCTCCCCCGCTGCCAACCCCGGCTTCATCACCGAGGCGGTAGCGCACGGCCTTCCGGTGCTGGCCGAGACCCCGCCCGCGGTCGACCGGCCCGGCCTGCGGGCGCTGTGGGCCGCCGCCGGCGGGTCCGGCCTGGTGCAGGTCGCCGAGCAGTACCTGCTGATGCCCTCGCACGCCGCCCGGCTCGCGGCCGTGCGCTCGGGGATCATCGGCGTCCCGACCCAGGTGCAGGTCTCCTCCACCCAGCACTACCACGCGATCTCGCTGATCCGGGGCCTGCTGGGGGCGGGTCACGCCGCGGCCCGGGTCCGCGCCGTGCGGACCGTGGCGCCGCTGCTCGACCCGCTCGGTCGGGGTGGGTGGACCGACGATCCGCAGCCCAAGCCGGCCACCACGACCATCGGCACGCTCGATTTCGGCGCCCAGCGCTCCGGCGTGTACGACTTCACCACCGGCCAGACCCGCAACCTGCTGCGCTTCCGGCGGCTGCTGGTCCGCGGCACGCACGGAGAGCTGCGCGACGACGAGATCGTGCACATGCCGGCGCCGCGCACCATCACCCGAACCCCGCTGGTCCGCCGGCAGAGCGGCCACGACCTGGACCTTAGCGGCTTCGACACCGAGACGATCACGGCGGGCGACCGGGTGCTCTACCGCAATCCGTACCCCGGCAGCCGGTTCAACGACGACGAGATCGCCACCGCCGCCCTGCTCGACGCGATGGCCGCGTGGGTGCGTGGTGCCGGTCCGCCGCCGTACCCGCTGGCCGACGGCCTCCAAGACCAGCTGCTCGCGCTGGCCGTCGAGGAGGCGGCCGAGACCGGGCGCGAGGTCACCACGGACGTCGAGGAGTGGTCCGCGAAATAGGCCGAGCGCGGACGGCTGGAAGGATGTGCTTGTTAAGGTCGGTCCGGGGACAACTGCCGGAAACGTCGACGGGGCAGGGTGGCCGAGCATGGACGTACGTCACGGGATCGGCCTGCAGAAGCTCGGTCGCACGCCGGCCGAATTCGAGCAGGACCTGCTGAGCAACCTCTACTACCGGCTTGGGACGACCGTGCTGTCGGCGAGCGCCCAGGACGCGTACGAGACCCTCGCCCTGACCGTGCGGGACCGCCTGGCCGAGCGCCGGGCCCGCACCGCGGGGGCGCACTATGCGACGAATCCGCGCTGGGTCTACTACTTCTCCGCCGAGTTCCTGTTCGGGCCGCAGTTGGAGCAGAACCTGCTCTACTCCGGCACCAGTGAGCTGGCCGGCGCCGCCCTCGAGACGCTCGGGTACGCGCCGGACGAGGTGCAGCGTCTCGACGTCGAGCCGGGGCTGGGCAACGGGGGCCTGGGGCGGCTCGCGGCCTGTCTGCTGGACGCAATGGCGACCATGGACATCCCTGCGGTGGGCTACGGCATCCGCTACGACTTCGGCATCTTCAAGCAGACCTTCGAAGACGGCGCCCAGATCGAGAAGCCGGACGACTGGGCCTTCCAGGGCAACCCGTGGGAGTTCCCGGCGCCGGACGACCGGCAGGCGGTCGGCTTCTACGGGCACACCGAGCAGGTCGACGGGCGGACCAGGTGGGTGCCGGGCGAGATCGTGCTCGGCGAGCCCAGTCACATGCTGGTGCCGGGGTACGGCACCGACACCGTCAACATCGTGCGGCTCTGGCGGGCGCGGGCGCACGAGGCCTCGTTCGACCTGACCCGCTTCTCCGCCGGGCAGTACGCCGAGGCGGTGCTGGACGCGGTGCGCGCCGAGAACATCAGCAAGGTGCTGTACCCGGACGACAGCACCGAGCTCGGCCGGGAGCTGCGCCTCAAGCAGCAGTACTTCCTGGTGTCCTGCTCGCTGCGGGACATCATCCGACGATTCCGGTTCCGCAACACCGACTGGGACGTGTTCGCCGCGAAGGCGGTGATCCAGCTCAACGACACGCACCCGGTGCTGGCCATCCCCGAGCTGATGCGGCTGCTGGTCGACGAGTACGAGCTGGGCTGGGACCGGGCCTGGACGATCACCCGGCAGACCTTCGCGTACACCTGCCACACGCTGCTGCCGGAGGCCCTGGAAACCTGGCCGGTGTCGATGCTCCAGCGGCTGCTGCCGCGCCACCTGGAGATCATCTACGAGATCAACGCGCGGCTGCTGCAGGAGGTCGAGGCGCGCTTCCCGGGTGACGACGAGCGGGTACGCCGGATGTCGCTGATCCAGGAGCAGCCGGAGCGTCGGGTACGGATGGCGAACCTCGCGGTCACCGGCACGCAGGCGGTCAACGGGGTTGCCGAGCTGCACTCGAAGCTGCTGGCCGAGATCACCCTGAAGGACTTCGCCGAGCTTTGGCCGGACAGGTTCCGCAACGTCACCAACGGGGTCTCGCCGCGCCGGTTCCTGAAACTGGCCAACCCGCGGCTGTCCGACCTGATCACCGAGGGGCTGGGGGGCGACCGCTGGCTGACCGACCTGTCCCGGCTCAGCGGCCTGGAACCGCTCGCCGAGGACGCCGAGTTCCGCCGCCGGTGGGACGCGGTGAAGCGGCACAACCGGGTGGCGCTCGCGCTGGGCGACCCGGACACGCTGACCGACGTCATGGTCAAACGCTTCCACGAGTACAAGCGGCAGCAGCTCAAGCTGCTGCACATCGTCACGGTCTACCACCGGATCAAGAACGACCCGGGGTACGCCCCGGCGCCGCGCACGGTGGTGTTCGGCGGCAAGGCGGCGCCCGCGTACCACGCCGCGAAGAGCATCATCCAGCTGATCAACGCGGTCGCCGCGACGGTGAACGCGGATCCGGCGGTGTCGCCGCTGCTGCGGGTGGTCTTCCCGCCGAACTACAACATCGGCCTGGCCGAGCGGATCATCCCGGCCGCCGACCTGAGCGAGCAGATCTCGATGGCCGGCAAGGAGGCGTCCGGCACCGGCAACATGAAGCTGGCGCTGAACGGGGCGGTCACGATCGGGACCCTGGACGGGGCCAACGTCGAGATCCGCGACCGGGTCGGCGCCGACAACTTCTTCCTGTTCGGGCTGGACGCGCCGCAGGCGATGGCGCTGCGCGACGGCGACTACCGGCCGCGCGAGCACTACGCGGCGGACGACGAGTTGCGGGCCGCGCTGGACGCGATCGCCGCGGGCTGGTTCGGCGGGGTCGGCGGTGACGTGGCCGGCGCGCTGCTGGACCACGACGAATACCTGACGCTGGCCGACTACCGGGCCTATGTGGACACTCAGGACGCGGTGGACGCTGCCTGGCGGGACCGCGATCGGTGGACCCGGATGTCGGTGCTGAACACGGCCCGCAGCGGCTTCTTCTCGGCCGACCGCACGGTCGCCGACTACCTGGAGCGGATCTGGCGGGTCGACCCGGTGCGCGTCGACCCGGCCTGAGGTCTGTCGACCGGCGAACCGGGCCGCGTCCACCGGCCCGCCGAGCACCGGGCCCGCCATATCGATTTTGCTCGACATTTGTGGGCCTACGCCAGTCCTCGCAGAATGTCGTCCATCCGGGCCGCCTCCGGAGAGCCGAGCTCGGACCACACGGCGTGGGCCCGCCGGTAGTGGTCGCGGGCGGCGGGCAGGTCGCCGAGGGCTCGGCTGGCGCCCGCCAGCCCGCGGTGCGCCCGGGCCTCCTGCTCACGGTCGGCGATCTCCACGGCCAGGGCCAGCGCCTCGGCGTGCCGGGCCGCCGCCTCGGCCGGATCGCCAGCCGCCTGTGCGTCCTCGCCCAGCGAGTTGTTCAGCCAGGCCTGGCCGTCCCGGTCCCCGGTCTGCCGGAAGATGTGCAGCCCGCGGCCGTGGCAGTCGGTCGCGGCGGCCGGGTCGCCCTCAGCGCGCCGCAGGTCACCGAGCACGTTCAGCGCCCACGCCTGGCTGGACCGGGTCCCCAGCCGGACGTGGACCTCCAACGCCGGCTCCAGGTACTTCGCGGCCGCCTCGAGCAGGCCGCGCTGCACGAGCACCTGGGCGAGGTTCGCTTGCGCGCCCGCTGCGCCGAACTCATCGCCGGTCGCGTAGGACAGCTCGATCGCCTCCTCGTAGGC
>DASWMR010000189.1:0-7399 GCA_036399635.1 Actinoplanes sp.
AGGCGCCGATCACGGCACCCGTGGCGATGCCGGCCAGGACGGCCAGCCACCAGGGGCGCTCCTGCCGGGTCAGCAGGATGGCCATGACGGCGCCGCTCGTGCCGGCCGTGAAGCCGGCGGACAGGTCGATCTCGCCGAGCAGCAGCACGAAGACCAGGCCCATGGCGATGAAGATGACCTGGGCGCTCTGCGAGAACAGGTTGGCGAAGTTGAGGCTGCTGAAGAACGTGTCCCGGGCCACGCCGAAGATCAGCGAGAGCAGGACCAGGCCGAGCACGGCCGGCAGGGTGCCCAGGTCGCCACCGCGGACCCGGCCCCAGTAGTCGTTGATGTGGCTCGCGACGGTCGGCTGGACGACCTTGACGCCGCCCGCCGTGGTGGTCGTGGTGGTCACTGCTCGCCTCCCGGCGTGATGTCGACGATGTCGCCGCCGAAGTCAGCGGGCTTCTCCGGGGGCAGCCCGATGGTGCCGCTGCGGCCGGCGGTGATCAGCTCGACGACCTGCGAGTGGGACACGTCGGTGGTCTTCACCTGGGCGGCCATCCGGCCGAGGTAGAGCGCGGCGATCCGGTCCGAGACCGCGAACACGTCGTTCATGTTGTGCGAGATCAGCACGACGCCGAGGCCGTTGTCGGCAAGGCGGCGGACGAGCTCGAGAACCTGGGCCGTCTGTGCGACGCCGAGCGCGGCGGTCGGCTCGTCCAGGATCACCACCCGGCTGTTCCAGAGGACGGCCTTGGCGATCGCCACGGTCTGTCGCTGGCCACCGGAGAGGCTGGCGACGAGCTGCCGCAGCGATTTCACGGTGCGCACCGAGAGACTGGCGAGCGTGTCACCGGCCATCTGTTCCATGGTCGGCTCGTCGAGCACGATGCCGCGCTTCTTCTCCCGGCCGAGGAACATGTTCTGGACGATGTCCAGGTTGTCGCAGAGAGCAAGATCCTGATAGACGACCTCGATGCCCAGCGCGGAGGCGTCGCGGGGGGTGTGGACCGCCACCTGGTTGCCGTCGAAGGTGACCGTGCCGGCGTCGATGGTGTAGATGCCACTGACGCATTTCACCAGCGTCGACTTGCCGGCGCCGTTGTCGCCCACCAGGGCGGTGACCTCACCGGGATAGACGCTGAGTCCGACATCGTGCAGGACCTGGACGGGACCGAAGCTCTTGTCGATCCCGTTCAGTTCCAGGAGGGGTGTCGCGGCCACGGCGTGGTTCTCCTTCGTTAGTGACCGGGTTCGTCGTCGTGGCTCGGCCACGGGCGAAAAGGGGTGGGGTGCGCCAACTCCGGCGCCGCCCACACCCACCGGGCGTGAGCGGCGCCGTCGTCAGCCGTAACGGGTCTGGCCCGCCGTCAACTGGGGGTCAGCTGACGCCCGCTGCCGTGCAGAGCTTGGCGAAATCGCCCTTGCAGAGGTCGGCCGTGGTGACGAAGCCGTCGGTGACGACGTCCTTGACGTTGGCCTTGGTGATGGCCTGCGGGGTGAGGAGCACCGATGGGATGTCCTTGCCGGACGTCGGGTCCTTGGTGACGCCGGTGGCGGTCGTCGGCTTCTGGCCCTTGGCGATCGCGATGGCCAGCTCGGACGCCGCGTCGGCCTCCTTCTTGATCGCCTTGTAGACCGTCATGCACTGGTCACCGGCGAGGATGTTCTGCAGGCCCTGAACGGTGGCGTCCTGGCCGGTGACCGGCACCTGGCCGTTAAGCTTGTTCTTCTTCAGCACAGCGATGGCCGCGTTGCCGAGGCCGTCGTTCGCGGCGAGCACACCCTTGATGTTCTTGTTCGAGGTCAGCTGCTGCTCGAAGAGCGTGCCGGCCTGCGCGTTGTCCCAGTCCGGGACATCGTTGACCGGGCCCTTGACGAAGGTGCCGTCGGTGAACTTCGGGTCGAGGATCGAGTTGTAGCCCTGCGCGAAGAGGGTCGCGTTGTTGTCGGTCGGTGAACCGTTGAGGGTCGCGACGACCGGCTTGACGTACTTCTTCTCGGTCAGGCAGTCGACCAGGCCCTGGCCCTGCAGCTCGCCGACCTTGACGTTGTCGAAGGACACGTAGTAGTCGGCGCCGCCGTCCAGGGTGAGGCGGTCGTAGTCGATCGTGGCGATGCCGGCGGTCTTGGCCTTGGCGAGCACGGCCTTGCCGGTACCGGAGTCCAGGTTGACCGTCATCAGCACCTTGACGCCCGCGGCGATCATGCCGTCGGCGATGGTCTGGAACGCCTGCTTGTCACCCTGCGCGTTCTGGATGTCGACCGTAACGCCGGCCTTGTCGAACGCCGCCTTCAGGTACTTGATGTCGTCGGTGGCCCACCGTGCGGAGCTCTTGGTGTCCGGCAGGATGACGCCGACCTTACCGGCCGTCGCTCCGGTGCTGCTGCCGCTGCTGGCGCTGTCGTCGCCGCTGTCGTCACCACAGGCAGCGATGCTGCCGGTGGCCAGCAGACTGACCGCGGCAAGGGCGAACAATCCCTTACGCATTCCTTGTGTCCTTTCGGTAAAACCGGGTTCGATCGGATTCGATGGTGTGCGATGTCGGGAGAGTTGCTCCCCGAGACGCCGTCAGGTCAGGAGCAGGTTTGTTGTGTCCGGCAACGTATTCCCGTAGCGGCCCGTTGCACAAGCGGTGACGCCCGCTGATCCGGCTACCGGCCATAACAATCCGGCAACACGGCGGTGACATGGCGAGTCCGCCGCCGACATCGATCCGGAACCGGCACCGCGCGCTCGCTGAAACGCCCCACAACGTGACGCTAGGTCAGTTAGATGCCCGATATCGACCATTCTTGGCAGAAAAACCCGCACGGTCCGTAACATTGTTGTAACGGCACACACATGTCGGAACAATGCGCCCTTATGTCCGAATGTCCGCGGTAACGGCGTCGGTCAGCCGAATCAGATCGGCCGGAGCGAGCGATACCTGGAGCCCGCGGCGGCCCGCCGAGACGAATATCAGGTCAGCGACGAGCGCCGATGCATCGACCACGGTGAGTAGTCGCTTGCGCTGTCCCAGCGGACTGATCCCACCCCGGACGTACCCGCTGCTGCGTTCCGCCGCGGCCCGCTCGGCGAGGACGGCACGCTTACCGCCGGCCGCCTGCGCCAGCGCCTTCAGATCGAGGTCGCCGGTGACCGGCACGACCCCGACGACCAGGCCGCCGTCGACCTCCGCGACCAGGGTCTTGAAGACCCGCTCGGGCTCGACCCCCAGCGACTCCGCCACCAGGGCGCCGTAGTTCGGCGCGTCCGGCGAGACGTCGTACGGGTGGAGGGTGTGCGGGACCCGCTGCGCGCTCAGCTCGACAGTGGCCGGAGTGCCGGCCGAGGCTTTCTTAGCCATGCCGAAAGCCCTAACGGCACAGCACGACGGTGGGCGCGCCGGCGACCCTGGTCAGCACGAGCGAGGCCCCGTACGGGCCGGCGAGTCGCAGGTCACGGCGCAACTGCTCGGGCTCCAGCGCGGACCCCCGCTTGCGGATCTCCAGCCGGCCGACGCCGCGCTCCCGCAGCAGGGTCCGGAGCCGCTTGAGCGAGAACGGCAGCACGTCGGTGATCTCCAGCCGGCGACCGAACGGGGTGTCGGCCGGCTCGTCGGTGTAGACGTAGGCGATCGCCGGATCGGCGATCCGTCCACCGATCCCGGCCGCGAACTCGGCGACCAGGTGGGCCCGGACCACGGCCGGATCGGGGTCGTACAGGAACCGGCCGATCGGACCGACCCTGGCCGCCTGGACGCCGGTGCCGGTCAGAACGCTCCCGGTCAGCCCTTCCCTGCCGGTCAGCCCCGCCCCGTCGATCAGGCCCGTCCCGCCGGTCAGGCCCGTCCCGTCGATCAGGCCCGTCCCGCCGGTCAGCAGGCTGGAGCGCCGGGGCACCTCGGCCAGCGGACCGCACCAGAACGCGGCCTCGACCAGGTCGCCGCCGACGCTCACCCACTCGCCCTCGGCTCCCGGTGGCAGCAGGTGGTGATCGATGCCGGGGGCCAGCTTCAGCACGGTGCGCGGCACCCGCTCGGCCAGCCGGGCCACGAAGTCCCACGGCGGCGAATAGGACTTCGGGTCGAATACCCGGCCGCGGCCGGCCCGCCGCCGGGCCGGGTCGGCGAAGACCGCGTCGTAGTCCTCCACCCGGACCGAGGTGGCGTCCGCGCACTCGACGCGTACCCGCTCGGTCAGTCCGGCAGCCGCGACGTTGGCCGCGGCCATCTCTGCGGTCTGCGGATCGGCCTCCACGGCGTACACCGAAATGCCGGCACGTGCCGCCGCCAGCGCGTCCGAGCCCAGCCCGCATCCCAGATCCGCCAGGGTCCGCACCCCGGCGGCCGCGAGTCGCGCCGCCCGCCGGTCTGCGACGACCGCTCGCGTCGCCTGCTCCAACCCCGTCCGGGTGAAGAACATCGAGGCGGCGTCCGGCCCGAACTTGGCAACCGCCCGGCCGCGCAGATCGACCTGGGTCAATGCCGCGGCGGCGAGGTCCGGCGGGACCCCGCGGGCGCGCATCGCCGACGCCGCAGCCAGCGGATCTCCGCCGGCCACCTCAGCAGCGGCGGCCAGCGCCCGCACCCCCTCGGGGGTACGCAGCAGGGACGGTGACGTGGTACTCACGCAGGCATTCTCCTCGGCGTGACGACATTGGCACTCTGGTTGACGGAGTGCTAGTTCCGGCATAATCTCCGATTAGCACTCTCAACATGAGGGTGCCAGCCGCGCCCCTGTTGTGGGCGGCGTGGCTAGGCACCAGGCGGACCGGCACCCGCGACGACGGCCCCGCCCGGTGGCATGAGGCATGAGACCGGCCAACCGCTGGCCGGCGAAACCTGTACCCAGGAGGGTATGCCCGTGACTACCGCGACCAAGGTTGCGATCAAGCCGCTCGAGGACCGCATCGTGGTCCAGGCGAACGAGGCTGAGACGACCACGGCGTCGGGCATCGTGATCCCCGACACCGCCAAGGAGAAGCCGCAGGAGGGCACCGTCCTCGCTGTGGGACCGGGCCGCATCGACGACAAGGGCAACCGGATTCCGGTCGACGTCCAGGTCGGCGAGACGGTCCTCTACTCGAAGTACGGCGGCACCGAGGTCAAGTACGCCGGCGAGGAGTACCTGGTGCTCTCCGCCCGCGACGTCCTCGCCGTCATCGAGAAGTGACCTACTGACAGTGCTGACCGCCCTGGCCCACATCGTTGGGTCAGGGCGTTGGTGCGTGAAGGGACCTATAAATGGCGAAGATTCTCAGCTTCTCTGACGACGCCCGGCACCTGCTGGAGCACGGCGTCAACACGCTCGCCGACACGGTCAAGGTCACTCTCGGCCCGCGCGGCCGCAACGTCGTCCTGGACAAGAAGTTCGGCGCGCCGACGATCACCAATGACGGCGTGACCATCGCCAAGGAGATCGAGCTCTCCGACCCGTACCAGAACCTCGGCGCCCAGCTGGTCAAGGAGGTGGCGACGAAGACCAACGACGTCGCCGGCGACGGGACCACCACGGCCACGGTGCTGGCCCAGGCGCTGGTCCGCGAGGGCCTGCGCAACGTGACGGCGGGCGCCAACCCGATCGCCCTCAAGCGCGGCATGGACCTGGCCGGCGAGGCGATCTCCAAGGCGCTGCTCAACCGGGCCGTTGGGGTCGACGACCACAAGGCGATCGCCAACGTCGCCACCATCTCGGCCCAGGACGCCACCATCGGCGAGCTGATCGCCGAGGCGATGGACCGGGTCGGCCGTGACGGTGTCATCACCGTCGAGGAGGGCTCGGCTCTGCTGACCGAGCTCGAGGTCACCGAGGGTCTGCAGTTCGACAAGGGCTTCATCTCGCCGAACTTCGTGACCGACGCCGAGTCGCAGGAGGTCGTCCTCGAGGACGCGCACATCCTCATCACCACGCAGAAGATCTCCAGCATCGAAGAGATGCTGCCGCTGCTGGAGAAGGTGCTGCAGTCCGGTAAGCCGCTGCTCATCGTCGCCGAGGACGTCGAGGGTCAGGCGCTGTCCACCCTGGTGGTCAACGCGATCCGCAAGACCCTGAAGGTCGCCGCGGTGAAGGCTCCCGGCTTCGGCGACCGGCGCAAGGCGATGCTGCAGGACCTGGCGATCGCCACCGGCGGCGAGCTCGTCGCCCCGGAACTCGGCTACAAGCTCGACCAGGTCACCCTCGAGATGCTGGGCACCGCCCGGCGGATCGTGGTGGACAAGGAGAACACCACCATCGTCGACGGTGGCGGCAAGAGCGCCGAGCTGGCCGACCGGATCGCGCAGATCCGCAAGGAGATCGAGGCGTCGGACTCCGACTGGGACCGCGAAAAGCTCCAGGTGCGGCTCGCGAAGCTCGGCGGCGGCATCGCGGTCATCAAGGTCGGTGCCGTGACCGAGGTCGAGATGAAGGAACGCAAGCACCGCATCGAGGACGCCATCGCGGCGACCAAGGCGGCCGTCGAGGAGGGCACCGTCCCCGGCGGCGGCGCCGCCCTCGCGCAGATCGTCTCCGAGCTCGACGGCGACCTGGGCCTGACCGGCGACGAGGCCCTCGGCGTCCGCATCGTCCGCAAGGCGCTGGTGGAGCCGCTGCGCTGGATCGCGCAGAACGCCGGCCACGACGGCTACGTCGTGGTGGGCAAGGTTTCCGAGCTGGGCTGGGGCCACGGCCTCAACGCGGCGACCGACGAATACGTCGACCTGGCCGCGGCCGGCATCATCGACCCGGTGAAGGTGACCCGCAACGCGGTCACCAACGCGGTCTCGATCGCCGCCCTGCTGCTGACCACGGAGAGCCTCGTGGTCGAGAAGCCGGCTCATTCCGAGCCGGCCGCGGGCGGCGGCCACGGGCACAGCCACGGTGGCCACGGCCACCAGCACGGCCCGGGCTTCTGACCGGCGGAATCACCGACGAAAGGGCGCGCCCAGTGGGCGCGCCCTTTTCGCATCGTCGGGCGTTGCAGGCAGCAGAGCCCGGGCTTCGCGAGCGGCGGCAGAGCCGGCGGCGGCAGAGCCGGGCTTCGTGGGCGGCGGCAAGCCCGCGGCGGCAAAGCCGGGCTTCGTGAGCGGCGGCAAGCCGGGCTCGCGGGCGGCGGCAGTAAAGCGCGGCTTCGCGGGGCGGCGGTAGAGTTCGCCCGTGAGCATCCGGGCCTCCGATGACGACCGCGAGCGGATCGTGGCCGCGCTGGAGCAGCACACCGGTGCCGGGCGGCTCACCCTCGACGAATTCGCCGAGCGGGCCCAGGTCGCGCACGCGGCCCGCACCCTCGGCGAGTTGGCCGCAGTGGTCCACGATCTGCCGGCGCCGGCCCAAGCCGGGCCGCCGCAAGCCGAACTGTCGCAGCCCCCGGCACCCCGCCGCGAGTTGCTCATGCTGCTCGCCGTCGCCGCGCTGACGCTGCTGATTCTCGGCCTGTTCATGGCCCTGAGCCGCG
>DASWMR010000190.1:0-7270 GCA_036399635.1 Actinoplanes sp.
ATCGTCGTGGCCGTCCGGATTGTCATCAGGCTGTTCGTCTACCTGGTCAATACCGCCGTCGTCTGGCGGTGTTCGGTGTGCTCTACACGTTTACGAGGATCGTGATCGGTGCCGTGACCGGCAGCTGATCCGTGCTGCTCCTCCCGCGGGCGTCCAGCACTGACAGACGAGCCCGCGCACCGCCAGGTGCGAGGGGCCCGTGCGCGGTCAGAAGATCAGGTTGAACTGGTTCCAGCCGGTGCCGATGAGGATGTTGGTGGAGGGGTCGATCCAGCTGCCCTTGCCGTTGCCGCGGTAGAGGCGCAGTTCGCCGGCGGTGTTGCGGGCGATGACGTCGGCGAAGCCGTCGCCGGTGAAGTCGCCGGGGGAGAAGACCGAGGTGAAGCTGCCCCAGCCGGTGCCGATCAGGATGTTGGTGGAGGGGTCGATCCAGCTGCCCTTGCCGTCGCCGCGGTACAGGCGCAGCTCGCCCGCGGCGTTGCGGCCGATGACGTCGGGGAAGCCGTCGCCGGTGAAGTCGCCGGGGGAGAAGATCTGGTTGAACTGGTTCCAGCCGGTGCCGATCAGGATGTTGGTGGAGGGGTCGATCCAGCCGCCCTTGCCGTTGCCGCGGTAGAGGCGCAGTTCGCCGGCGGCGTTGCGGGCGATCACATCGGCGAAGCCGTCGCCGGTGAAGTCGCCGGGGGAGAAGATCTGGTTGAACTGGTTCCAGCCGGTGCCGATCAGCTGGCTGGTCGACGGGTCGACCCAGCTGCCCTTGCCGTTGCCGCGGTAGAGGCGCAGCTCGCCGGCGGCGTTGCGGGCGGCGACGTCGAGGGTCTTGTCGCCGTTGAAGTCGCCGATCGGGAAGACCGCGGTGAAGTTGTCCCAGCCGGTGCCGATCAGGATGTTCGTCGACGGGTCGATCCAGCTGCCCTTGCCGTTGCCGCGGTAGAGGCGCAGTTCGCCGGCGGCGTTGCGGGCGAAGACGTCGGCGTTGCCGTCGCTGGTGAAGTCGTTGCGCGGCGGGTCGACTGGGTAGTCGACCGCGTCGGTGCCGGGGTCCTCGACGGTCACCGGCGCGTCGGTGATGGTGAGGTCGTCGATGAGGCCGCGGAAGCCGCCGGCGTTGGCGGGCTGGTCGTAGCCGATCAGGACCGAGGTGACCTGCTTGTCGACCAGGGTGGCGCCCAGCTTGACGACGACCTGGTTCCAGCGGTCGGCGACCAGCTTGCCGCACTGCTGGGTCGGGTGCACCGGCACGCCGCTCTGGTCCTTCAGGCCGGAGTCGCGCAGCGTCGAGCCGTCGCTGAACAGCAGGTCGACCGCGACGCACGTGCTGTTGCGCGTCTTCACCTCGGGGCGGGCCGTGGTGCTCTGCGGGTAGATCCAGTACGACAGCGTGGTCGTCGGCTTGACGGCGACCCGGCTCAGGGCCCCGACGCGCAGGTAGGCGTACGACGAGAGGGTGTTGGTGTCGGTGCCCGAGTAGAGCAGGGCGGACGTCCCGGTGTGGCCCTTCTCGGTCGTCGCGGCGATGCCGGTGGTGGTGACGTTGGAGAAGTGGCCCTCGACGGCCGGGCTGGGCCAGGCGGGCTGCACGTCGCCGGTCTCGAAGCCGGTGGTGAGGTCGAGGTCGTACTGCCCGAGGCGCAGGAAGTCGCCCAGCTCGGTCGGAGTGCCGGCCAGCGCCCGGGTCACCGCGTGCGCGAGGTTGAGGTCGCCGTTCGCGGTGGCGGTCGCCTTGATCTGCTCGGCCTGCTGCTTGTCGGTCTTGTACAGGTTGTCGAGCGCGATCTGGATGTCGCGGTCCTTGGCCTGGTGGACGCCGGTTTCGATGAACGCCGCCCAGACCGCCGGGTCGAGGCTGCGGGCGGCGGCGACCGCCGCGGCATGCACCTCGGAACCCTCGTCCGCGTGGTTCCACACCACCGAGACGAAATCGCGGTCGGGCAGGTCGAGCAGCTCGTCGGTGACGGTCAGGCCGATCCGGTTGGCGGCGAGCTTCTTCGCGGCGCGGGCGCGCTCACGGGCCTTCTCCGCCTCGGTCTTGTCCTTGTCGGCGGCGATCCGGTCGTCGGTGTCCTGTTTGGCCGCCTCGGCCAGGCCGGTGGCGATGAACCGCTGCCGGTCGGCGTCGGTGCCGCCCAGCGCGGCGGTGGCGGCGGCCTTGACCTTCGGCCACCTCCCGGTGTCGGCGATCCGCTCCCAGATCAGCCGCACGAAGTCGGCGTCGGAGCCGGCCAGCAGCCCCGTGTCGGCGACGATGTCGATGCTCGCCGCCGCGGCGGCGCGAGCGAGGTCGCTGCGCCGCTTGGCGTCCGCCTCCAGCTTTTCGCGCTCGACGTCCCGGTCGAACGCGGCGTGCACGTCGGTGATGATGAATCGGTAGCTGGCGTCGGGGTCCACCTCCGGATTGGCCGAGAAGGCGAGCTCGGCGGCGATGCGGACCTCGAGGTGGTCGGAGTTGTCCTTGATGAGGTTCCACAGCGCGATGACGAAGTCGCGGTCGGCCAGCTCGGCCAGCTGCAAGTCGCCGCTGCCGAATTTGACCGCCACGGCCAGCTTCTGGTCGTAGTCGGCCACGGCGGCCGCCCGCAGCACGGCCGAATAGCTGGACGGTGCGGCCCACGCCGTACTTGGTGCCGCGGCCACCAGGGTCGCCGCGGTGAGGCCCGCACCGAGCAGGCCCCGAAGGATGGGTTTCATGATGTTATCGGCCCCCGTGGTCGATGTGTCTATGCGATTCCGGCCGCTGCGAGGCGTCCAGGGTCGTCGATCCGATGCAGGGTAACCGAATCCGGGCCGCCCGGCTGTCCCCCTGTGGGCTGCGCCGTCCGGTGTGGATAAGAGGGCGGAAGGAAAGGAGAAGGTGTTAGCTTCACTCGACCCGTGGAGACGCCGCGGTCGATGCCGCGGGGGTGCGGGTGCCAATCGAAGTCGCCACGGGGGAGGCGCCGGGGGAGCCGGCCACCGGCCGCTGGCCGATGGCGGTGCGGCGCCTGGTCGCGGTCCTCCGGCACGAGTGGGCGCTCGCCGGCATCGCCGCCGTGCTGCTGGCCGTCGCGATGATCTGGCTGCTCCCGCCGTACGTGCTCTGGCTCGCGTCGGCCGGCGCCATCCCGCTGAAGCTGGCCGACCCGGTGCACAGCATCATCGGGGACCTCGGCGACCCGGTCGGTCAGGCCTGGCTGGTCGCCTGGACCGGGCACGCGATCGGGCACGACCCCGGCAGGCTCTGGGACACCAACGGCTTCTACCCCGAGCAGTACGGACTGGCCTTCACCGACAGCCTGCTCGGGTACGCCCCGGCGGGCCTGATCGGCAGCGGACCGGCCGCCGCCCTGCTGCGCTACAACGTGCTCTTCGTACTGGTCTTCGCGCTCGCCTTCCTGGGCGGGTACGCGCTGCTCCGCCAGCTCGGCGCCAACTGGATCGGCGCCGCCACGGCCGGGGCGGCGTTCGCCTACGCCCCCTGGCGGTACGGCCACGACGGACACCTGAACATCCTCTCCTCCGGTGGGATCGTGCTGGCCCTGGCGATGCTCGCCCGCGGACACGGCTGGTCGCTCGTGCACGGCTACCGGCCGGCGCAAGCCCGTCCCGGCTGGGCACTGGCCGGCTGGCTGGTCGCCGCCTGGCAGTTGAGCCTCGGCTTCGGCATCGGCCTCCCGTTCGCGTACCTGCTCGCGGTCGTCTGGCTGGTGGCCGTCGCCGGCTGGCTACTCGGCGGCCGACCGGTCCTCGGCCGCCGGCTGATCCTGGCCGACCTCGGCGGTGGCCTGTTCTTCGCCGCGGTCACCGGCTCGCTCGCGCTGGTCTACCAGCACGTCCGCGACCTCCACCCGGAGGCGCCGCGGAGCTGGGAGTACGTCGCGATCTTCTCGCCCACCTGGCGCGGCCTGCTGACCGCGCCGCCCTCGTCGCTGCCCTGGGGCGACTGGCACGAGTCGGCCCGCACCGCGATGGACACCGCGCCCGCCGAGAAGGTGCTGCTCGGCGGCTTCGTGCTCTACGCCCTCGCCGCGGCCGGCCTGTTCGCATCGATCTGGACGGTCCGGCAGCGGGTGCTGCTCGGCGGCGGCATCCTGCTCGGGGTGCTGTTCGCGCTCGGCACCAACGGGCCGACCTACCGCCTGCTCTACCTCTACCTCCCCGGCTTCGACGGCACCCGCACCCCCGGCCGGCTCATCCTCTGGCCGACCCTCCTGCTCGGCGTGCTGGCCGCCGGCCTCATCACCCATCTCAGCCGCCGGGCCGCCGGGGCCACGCTTGGGGAGTACGCCCGTACGGCAGCGCACCTGATCTCCGTACCGCTGCTCCTGCTCGTGCTGGGTGAGGGGATGCCGAAGCTGGACTACGTCGCTGTGCCGGCCGTGCCCGCGGCGTTCGCCGCCGCGCCCACCCCGCTGATGGTGTTGCCGTCCGATGAGGCGTTCGACCTCACCGTCGGGCTGTGGTCGACCGCCGGCTTCCCCACCATGGTCAACGGGGCGGCCGGCATCACCACCCGGGACCATGACCGGATCCGCGACCTCATGCAGACATTCCCCGATCAGCGCGCGGTGGCGAGGCTGCAGGCTTTGGGTGTACGCAGCGTGGTCGTGATCCGGGCGCGGGTGGCCGGCACGCCGTTCGAGCCGGTGCTGTACGCCACCCCCGGCCCCGGCGTCACCCGCCAGGACATCGGTCCCGACATCCTGTTCACGCTGCGCTGATCCATCCCGACCGGGCGTACGCTGGCCTGCGTGGATCACGAAGAGCGCATCGCATTGTTCCTGGACTACGAGAACCTGGCGATCGGTGCGCGTGACCACCTCGGTGGCATGAGCTTCGAGCTGCGCCCGGTCGCCGACGCGCTCGCCGAGCGCGGCCGGGTGGTGGTGCGCCGGGCGTACGCGGACTGGTCGTACTTCGACGAGGACCGCCGGATGCTCACCCGCTCGCACGTGGAACTGATCGACATCCCGCAGAAGATGGGGGCCTCCCGCAAGAACGCCGCCGACATCAAGATGGTGGTGGACGCCCTCGAGTTGGCCTTCGAACGCGACTACATCTCCACCTTCGTGCTCTGCACCGGGGACAGCGACTTCACGCCGCTGGTCCACAAGCTCCGCGAGCTCAACAAGCGGGTGATCGGCGTCGGCGTCGAGCGCACCACCTCGGCGCTGCTCCCGCCGGCCTGCGACGAGTTCCTCTTCTACGACCGCCTGGAAGGTGTCGAGGTCCCGCCGCCCCGCCCGCGGCGTACCCGCCCGGCCGAGCCCGTCGTGGTGCCGGAGCCCGTGGTGCCGGAGCCTGTCGTGGCAGTCGCGCCGGTCGTGGAGCCGGAACCGCGGCCGGCCGCTCTCGACGCCCTGGTCGCACAGACCGTGGCCGGCTTGCAGCGCAGCGCGAGCGGCGCGGTGACCGCCTCGACGCTGAAGCGGACCCTGCTGCGCAAGGACCCGACCTTCAACGAGGCGGACTACGGCTTCCGCGCTTTCGGCGAGCTGCTGCGCCACCTGGCCAGCACCAATGTGGTCGAGCTGACCGACGGCTCGGCCAAGGGCGACCCCGAGGTGACCCTGCCCGAACACGGCGACCGGGAGGCCGCGTTCGTGCTGCTCCGCACGGTGATCTTCGACCTGGCCGGTTCGGACGGCTCGGTGGCGCTCTCCGGCCTGAAGAACAAGGTGCGCAAGGCCGCGCCCGACTTCAGCGAGAAGAAACTCGGATATCGGAGCTTCCTGCAGTTCTGCAAGGCGGCGGCCACCGGCGGCTCGGTCGAGCTGAAGTGGAGCCCCGAGGCGGAGGACTACCTGCTGACCGCACGGTGATCTCGAACCGGTACGCGCATGCAGTCGTGTGTGTACCGGGGGTGACCCCGGCGTGGCGTTCGTCGATATGATGACGAGCTGCGGATGCGGCAACGGGGAGGGCAGCATGCCAGACGGAGTGCAGATTGACACCGGCAAGGTCGGCGACGTCGGGCGCGGCCTGCGGCGCGAGGCGGACGGTGGGTTCGCGGCTGCCGCCGACCGCGGCACCGGCCTGCATGGGCACGGTGTCGAGTTCGGCGCCCGGATCACGCCGAGCGACGTGGTCACCGACGCGAAGACCAGGTACGCGCTGGCGCTGGCGAACACCGAGGCGAACCTGCGGGCGTACCAGGTCGCGGCCGGTGTGCTGGCGGACGCGGCGGAGGAGATCGCGCGGCTGTTCGCCTCGGCCGACCTGACCGCCGAGGAAGCCCAGCTCAGGGTGCAGGCCTTGATCGACGAAGCGATCCTCGAGGCGAACGCGGCCACCGGCGCCACGACGAACGGGGCCGTGTAATGGCTACGAACTGGAATATCTACAACCTGCCGGCAATCGCGGACATGCTCCGGGGTGAGAACGTGTGCACGGCCGCCGACCGGGTGTTGGCCTGGGAAGGTCTGGCCACTTCGGTGCGCGAGCAGCATCGCCGGCTGGTCAAGGCCGGCGAGGATCTGGCCGCTGTATGGCCACCAGAAAAGAACGCTTCGGCGCTGCTCTTCCTCAACGAGATTGATCGTCTCGCTGCATCCATGCAGGAGACGCTGACCTACGCCGAAGACACTCGGGTGGGGTTGCGTGGCGTCACCGAGGCGATCGGGGCGGCGCAGACCACGGTCCGAACTCTCGCGGACGGGCGGTCCGCGGTCAGCAACGACGTTGTCCCGCGGTTCATCGATCATGCTGAAGATGAGTACGACGCGAAGGCCCAGCAGGCGATGCGGGCGGCCGAGTCGGCGATCGCCGAGCACCGCACCCAAATCAAGGCGCCGACGCTATTCGTCATGCAGCCCAGTCGTGAAGGCACCTCGACCACTTTGGTCAACGAGGACGATATGTCGTCTTCGACTGTTGGCTCGGTCGCGGTACAGGCGACGCCAGTTCCCGTGGCTGTGCCGCACGACCCGGTACTTCCGGATGCGGCGAGGCCTTCGGGGTCGCCGGCCGTCGCCGGACCGAGCAATGGTTCCGGCCAGGATCCGACGTTGGGGATCGGTCTGGGGCTGAGCGGTGTCACTGCCACGCCGCCCCCACCGGCGCCTGCCGTGGGTGTCCCCGCTGGACTGCCCACCGTGCCGGGACCGGGCAGCGGACCTGCGGCAGGCCTGCCCGTCGGGCCTGGAGCGCTCGGGCTGCCGCCGGGCGCTTCCGGGGCTGGCGGCTTTGGCGCTGGTGGTTTCGGCGTGCCCGGTGGGCGTGCCGGGGCGCAAGGCGGCCGGCAGGCCGTGCCTATGCGGCGAGGGCTGCCTTCCGGCGCGGTTATCGGCGAGGG
>DASWMR010000191.1:0-1783 GCA_036399635.1 Actinoplanes sp.
TCCGAGATCGGGCCGAAGGTGTCCATCGCGACGATGACGCCGACCGTGGTGAGCAGGCCGGTGCCGGCCAGCGCGACGGCGAACAGCGACAGGGTGAGCGACGTGCCACCCAGCAGGTAAGCGCCGAAGACGCCCGCACCGATCAGCAGCGCCGAGTAGACCGCGGACTCCAGGCCGACGCTGACGCCGGCCAGCACGACGGTGGCCGCACCGGTCTGCGACGACTTGCCGATGTCCTGCACCGGGCGCTTGCTGGTCTCGGTGAAGTAGCCGGTCAGCGCCTGGATGGCGGCGGCCAGCACGATGCCGATCACGACGGCGCCGATCGCGACCCACTGCGGGTTGCGGCCGCTGTCGATCACACCCTGGTCGATGCCGGCGTCCGCGCCGAAGCCCGCGAAGGTGTTCGGCAGGTAGATGAAGCTGACGACCGCCACGATGACCGCGGACAGCAGGGCCGAGATGTAGAAGGCCCGGTTGATGGCCGTCAGGCCGCTCTTGTCGGAGGCCCGCAGGCGGGTGATGAAGACACCGACGATCGCGATGACCACACCGACCGTGGAGACGATCAGCGGGAAGACGAGCCCGTCCTGGCCGAACGCGGCCTGGCCCAGGATCAGCGCGGCGACCAGCGTGACCGCGTACGACTCGAAGAGGTCGGCGGCCATGCCGGCGCAGTCACCCACGTTGTCGCCGACGTTGTCGGCGATGGTCGCGGGGTTGCGCGCGTCGTCCTCCGGGATGCCCTGCTCGACCTTGCCGACCAGGTCCGCGCCGACGTCGGCGGCCTTGGTGAAGATGCCGCCGCCGACCCGCATGAACATGGCGAGCAGCGCGGCGCCGAAGCCGAAGCCCTCGAGCACGGTCGCGGCGTCGCTGCGGTAGATCAGCACGACCAGCGCGCCGCCGAACAGGCCCAGGCCGACGGTGAGGAAGCCGACCACACCACCGGTCTTGAAGGCGATACCCATCGCCTTCTCCCGGCCACCGGCCTCGCCGGCCGCCGCGGCGACCCGCAGGTTCGCCCGGGTGGCGAGGGCCATGCCCGCGCCGCCGATGAACGCGCTGAAGACCGCGCCGACGATGAAGAACAGCGAACGGCCGATCTTGACGGTGGTCTCACTGTCGGTGTTGTGCACCGGCAGCAGGAAGAGCAGCACGACCGCGATGACCACGAAGATGGCGAGGGTCTTGAACTGCCGGAACAGGTACGCCGAAGCGCCTTCCTGGACCGCCCCCGCGATCTCTTGCATGTTGGTGGTGCCGCGGCCCGCGGAGAGCACCGTCTTGACGAAGACAGCAGCGAAGGCCAGCGCCACCAGCGCGAAGACGATCGCGACGATGACGAACGTGACGTTCGAACTGCTGAGCGACCCCCCGCTGCTTTCCGCAGCGAGGGTTATGGAGGTCCCGGACATCAATGTCCTCCTGTACACCGACCGCACCCGGACAGCGGACGAAACTGCCGGGAGCACTCCCTGCTCGAGGAGACGACAACCTGGCCCCGCGGACGCGGGACCAGTGAGCAGTAGCTGATTACCGGCGTACTGTAGCGGCCGAACGTGGTGATGGTCACACCTGGATCCGGCCGTGTCAGGGTGATGTTTACCGCTGTGTTAGCGGTTGGCACCCGAATCGGTTACCGCTTAGGCTTCGCGCCTCCAGCAGGGGTTTCCCATGCCATGCGCCGAACGGTGGGATTTGTGCGCTCAACGGCGACTTTGTCTCAGCGCCGGTGTACGGGCCACACCATGCGAACTTCGGTGCCGGCGCCTTCTTCCAC
>DASWMR010000192.1:0-2458 GCA_036399635.1 Actinoplanes sp.
GGGCCCGGGGCCCGCTGCCGCGCTCACGTCAGTTGCCGGTGAGGCCCCAGCGGCGGCGCAGGGCGTTGTCGGCGGCGTTGAAGAGCAGGTCGATCAGGATGCCGATCACCAGCACCACGATGATGTAGGCGATCACCAGGCTGGAGTCGCTGAAGTCGCGGGCGTGCTGCATGCGTACGCCGATGGACAGCGCCCCCGGCACCGTGACCAGCAGCTCGCCGGCCATCAGGCTCCGCCAGCTGAACGCCCAGCCCTGCTTGAGCCCGGAGATGAAGGACGGCAGCGAGGCCGGCAGGATCAGGTGTTGGTATTTCGCCAGGCCCTTCATGCCGAGCACCTGACCGACCCGCAGCCAGGTCCGCGGCACGTAGTCGATGCCGCTGATCAGCCCGTTCGCCACCGAGGGCGCGGCACCGATGATCACCACGAACAGGATCGCGCTCTCGCTGATCTGGAAGAGCAGGATGGCCAGCGGGAACCACATGATCGACGGCATCGTCTGCAGGCCGGTGATCAGCGAGCCGATCGCCGCGCGCAGCGGAGCGAACCGGGAGACCGCGGCACCGATCACCGTGCCGATCGTGACGGCCAGCAGGAAGCCGGTGACCGCCCGGCCCAGCGTCAGCCGCACGCCGTGCCAGAAGTCGGCGGTGGCCAGCACCCCGCCCAGATCACCGAAGACGGTCACCGGGCCGGGCAAGACGTAGTCCGGCTTCCACTCCGACCAGACCGTGACCTGCCAGATGAGCAGCACGATCGTGATCGCCAGCAGCTTGGGCCACGCGCTGCGCCAGACCCGCTTACCGACGGCGCCCTTGTCGACGCGCGGGCTGAATTCCAACGCGTCCAGGCCGGTGACCCGGTCGGCGGCGAGCTCGGCTCCGGTCTTGGCCGGTTGGTCCGGCGCCGGTCCGGCGCCGTCCAGCCCGGTGCTGGCGGACGGTTGCTTAATGGGCATGGCGGGCCACCTCTGCACGGAGCCGGTCGGTGATTTCGGCGGCCTGGCCGGAGACCTCGGGGGAGTCGATGCGCCGCGGCCGTTCGTGGTCGACCGCGAAGTCCTCGATCACCCGGCCGGGCCGGCTGCTCAGCAGGATCACCCGGTCGCCGAGCCGCACCGCCTCGCGCACGTTGTGCGTCACGAAGAGCACGGTCAGCTCCTGCTCACGCCAGATCCGCTCCAGCTCGTCGTGCAGGATGTCCCGGGTCATCGCGTCCAGCGCCCCGAATGGCTCGTCCATCAGGAGGATGTCGGCGTTCTGGGCGAGCGCCCGGGCCAGCGCGACCCGCTGCCGCATGCCGCCGGAGAGCTCGTGCGGCCGCTTGTCGCCGAAGCCCCGCAGCCGCACCACCTCGAGCAGCTCCTCGGCCCGCTTGCGGCGCTCGGGCCGGCCGACGCCCTGCAGCCGCAGGGGCAGCTCGACGTTGCCGCGCACCGAGAGCCAGGGGAAGAGCGCCGCCTCCTGGAACATCAGCGAGACGTGCCGGCCGCCGATGTCCAGCGTGCCGCCACTGATCTTGTCGAGCCCGGCGACCAGCGACAGCAGCGTGCTCTTGCCGCAGCCGGAGGCGCCGAGCAGGCAGACGAACTCGCCCTGCCCGACGGTCAGCGATACCCGGTCGAGGGCCAGCAGCGCGTTGCTGCCCGACCCGTACTGCTTGGAGACGTCTTCGATGCGGACGACCGCGTCCCCGCGGCCGGTGACCGGCCGCGGGGTCTGGGTTTCGACGAGACTCACGGGAATCTCCCTTTGAGAGGATCAGGACGCCGCGGCGTCGCTGACTTCGGGCTGGCCGCTCGCCTTGAGCAGCTCGTTGAGCGGGCCGAGGTCGTAGATGCCCTTCAGGTCGACCGGCTTGAGCAGGTCCACCTCCTCGGCGTGCTTCGCGCTGGTGTAGAGCGACGAGGCGATCGGGTCGGCAGTGAAGACCAGGTTCTTGAAGGAGCTGGCGAGGATCTCGTCCTTCAACGACTTGCCGCTGAGCGCCGCGATCTGGGCGTTCGCCGCCGCCTGCGCGTCGGCCGCGTTGTTCTTGATGTAGTCGAGCGCCTTCAGGTGGCCCTGCAGGAGCTTCTTCACCGTCGCCGGGTACTTCTTCAGGAACTTCTGGGAGACGATCAGGTGGGTGGTGACGAACTGGCCGTTCGGCCACAGGTCCTTCTCGTTGATCAGCAGCTTGCCCTTGGACTCGCTGACCAGCCGGCTCAGGTGCGGCTCGGGCACCCAGGCGCCGTCGATGGTGCCCTGCGCGAAGGCCTGGATCGCGGTCGCGTTGTCCTGCGGCAGGACCGAGACGTCGCCGCCGCCGCTGGTGTCGGCGTTGAGGCCGTTCTGCTTCAGCCAGGCGCGCAGCGCCACGTCCTGGGTGTTGCCGAGCTGCGGCGTGGCGATCTTCTTGCCCTTGAGGTCGGCCACGGTGCCGATGGTCGACTTGACCACGAGGCCGGCGCCGGCCG